>NZ_WBKP01000056.1 GCF_009602465.1 Cumulibacter manganitolerans
ATCACCCACGCCCGCCGCCACCACCCGGCCAGCCCGGCCACACCGACAGGCCAGCCGCCCCTCGTGAAACATCGAGGCTAGCGGCTCGGCTCGCTCGACGACCGTGTGGGGCGCTCGGCGATCGTTTGAGGAGCGGGTGCGGCGAACTGTCGACTTCCGGCGTCTCGACGTCGCCTCGCCTAGCGGCTCGGCTCGCTCGACGACCAAGGTGGGGACCTCGATGACCAGGGTGGGCTCGACGACCAAGGTGGGGACCTCGACGACCAAGGTGGGGACCTCGATGACCAGGGTGGGCTCGACGACCGCGGGGCGCCACAACACGGTCGTCGAGCGAGCGAGGAACGAGCGACGTCGAGACGACGCAAGCCGGCATTCGATCGCACCACGTCTCGACGTCGCCTCCGCTGGCGCTCCGGCTCGCTCGACGACCGTTGGCTGCTACGGCGCAGTGCAGCATCACAAGACCGGTCACTCTGACAGGGGCAGGGGGATGACGTCGAGGTAGACGGTGCGTTCGGCGAGCTCGTCGGCGGCGTCCAGCAGCTCGTCGGCGCGGGGGCCGAGGTCCTCGGTCTCGCGGACGACGACCCGCAGCCGGTCACCCGTCTGCGGCAGCGGCAGAACCGGCAGCGGCGCGTTGGTCGTCCCAGACACCACCGCGCCCGGGACGCGCGTCCAGGCCGGGAACACCGGCGCCGCGCTACCCAGCGCAGTGAGGCCCCAACCCACGTCGCCTGCCCTCGCGACGGCAGCGCCGCCCGGCCCCGCGGCACCACCGAGTCCAGCGGCAGCGCCACCCGGCACCCCGGCAGCGCCACCCGATCCCGCGGCGGCGCCGCCGGGTCCCTCGTCAGGGCTGGCTGGGCCAGCGGCGTCGGGGAGGGTGCCGGTGGCGCGTTCGAGGACGGCGGTGACGCGGTTCGGCCGGGTGCCCACGCGGCTCAGCCCGGACAGCGTCAGCTGGACCCCCGCTGCATCGGCGATCACCTCGAGCCGGCGATCCGGCAGCACCGGCACCATGTCGGTGCGCACGATCGTCGACAGCTGCAGCCCGTCGAGGCTCTGCCGCTGGAAACGCGCGATCGCGAGATGCGCGAACGGCGCGTACGACGCCGCCGCCGCAGCGGGCAGCTCGATGTCGGCGAACGGGCTGCCCTCGTGGAACGACACCGGGTATGGCAGTACGCGGACGACGTCCCCGGTCTCCACCAGCGGCACGCTGAGCGGGTCGACCTCGCCGGCGAAGGACGCCTCGTCGGCGAGCGCCTTCGGCGCCGTGGTCGGGTGGATCGGGTCGCGGTTGAACCACGACACCAGCGGCCGCACCTGGTCAGGTATGTCGTCCTCCGTGCCCGGCCAGACGATCACCGCCACGCACTCCCCCTCACCGGTGGTGAACCACGGCCGCCCGAGATGCACCCGCAACCGCCCGGCCGCCCGGGTACGGACCAGCGCGCCTGCCCCCGGCGCCTCGGAGAAGGCGAAGGCCGGCACGGTCGAGGTGATCACCGGCGGCGCGGGCCGCGCGGTCGACTTGATCAGCACCGGCGGCAGCTTGGACTCGACGCGGAACAGCTCCTCGGAGTCGTCCGGATCGAAGCAGTCCCGGTAGCGGCTCACCGCCGTCGCGGTGTAGTCGACCATCCGGTGCTTGGTGTCGCCGAACTCCTGCCGCAGCTCGCGCAGCCGGTCGGCACCGTAGGTCACCGCGACCGGCGGCAGCGGCGCCGACCGCGTGGTGCCCTCGGGCGCGTCGTCCCACTCCGTCCACGACGCCCGCAGCTCGAGCTGCGCGGTGCTCTGCGTGTGGATGCCGAGCACCGCGTCGTGCGGCTCGAGCACCACATGCGTCGCGCCCGGCGTGCGGACCGGCGTGAGGGTCCCGGTCGGCGCGGCACGCGGCTGGCGGACGGCGTGCACCAGCTCGATGCGGGTGGCGGGCGTGATGAGCGGATGCCGGCCGGTGATGGTGGCGGTGTCGGCATCTGGCGCGTTCGCCAGGGTGGTGATCGCGAACTGGCTGAGGTTCCCCTGCAGCACGCTCGACGACAGCTCAGTGACCACTCGCTGCCCCGGTGGCACGGTGACGAACGCGGTCGCCGCCGGGTCCGTCCGCGCGTCGACGCCGGGCGGCGACGGGTCCCAGTGGAAGCCGATCTCGTCGTCCGCGCCGCCGGGCACCAGCCGGATCCGCTTCTCCTCGTGGTCGGGCCACGCACCGCCCCACGGCCGGGCCTCGGTGTCGATCGCGGCGATGCCGCCGGGCTCGGGCATCAGGGTGATGGCCGCGCCGAGGGCCAGCGGGTCGGGCAGCGCGCCGCGCGGCGAGGGCAGGCTGGCGCGGATCATCCGATCGAGCCCGGTCTGGTCCGCCGGCAGGAGCGCGTGCTGCTCGGCAATCTGGAAGGTGGTCGGCGGCGCCACGATCGTCCGGGCATCGTTGGCCGGATACCGCAGGTCGCCGGCGAACGGCGCCGCGGTGAATGCGCCGTCCGGTCCGGGCTCGGAGCGGACCACGAGACGCTCGGGCGTCCCGCCGGGACCCAGCGGCCCGAGGTCGACCTTCAGCCGGTCGGGATGGTGCGGGTCGGGCACCAGCAACCCGTCGGGCTGCAGCACCGCCGGCGGCGGCACCGGCTCGTAGCGCACGTACGGCACCTCCCGGGTGGGCTCGGTGGAGGCCGCCGCGTCGTCGAGCTCGAGGCCACCGCCGGCGACGTCCACCACGCGCGCCCGCAGCTGGTAGGTCCGACCGAACTGCAGCTCGGGCAGCGAGCCCTTCGGGATCTCGTATCGCGCCGCGAACTGGTACGGGATGAGCTCCTCGGCGCGGTCCGTCGCCACGTCGAGCGGCTGACGGCCGACCGGTGGTCGCGGCAGCGACAGGCTCCAGCCGCTCCACCGCGCCACCACCTCGTCGGTGTGCACGCCATCCGGACCGCGCACCGCCGCGAACGGCTTGAGATGCCCCTCCTCGTCGACGCTGGGCTCGTCGCCGACGGGTTGCCCGTCGAGGGTGTACGTCGCGCGCCGCGCGTGCAGTGAGAACCAGTCCTCGGTCTTCTGCGGCCGGACGTCGATGCGGTAGCCGAGCACCAGGTCGTCGGCGTCGAGGACCCGGCCGGCCAGCGACGGTGCCCGCGCCGCACCCCGTCCGCGAGCGGTGCGGGTCGCGAGCTGCTGGGCACGCCCGATGCGCGCGATCTGCAGCCCCGCCGAGCGCAGTGTCGGCAGGCTCGCGCGCGCCGGCAAGTCCGCAGCCGTCGTCAGGCTCCCGCCCTCCGGTGGGCTCCCGGCAGCCGGCAGGTTTCCAGGCGCTGCCGGACTTGCTGGGATCGGCCCGCCACCGGGTGCCGGTGGGGCCGCGGGCGCATCAGTGGGCGGCTGCTCGCCGGCGAGCACCACCCGCGCGGCCTCCCGCAGCCGGCCGACCGCTCCGTCGACGTCCACGGTGAGGACCGTCCACTTCGCGCTGTCCGAGAGGTCGACGACCCCACGCTTGATGTCACCGCTGGACGCCGGCAGGAAGTGCCGGCCGTCGAACTCGTACGCCGTCCACGGCGACTCGACGGCGACCGGCGACTCCGGCCAGCGCACCCTGACCTGCGGCCGGTCGGCGCCGCCGCTCCGCGGCAGCAGCGCCGGGTCGATCTCCAGCTCGAGGATCAGCCCGAGCATCCGCAGCACGTAGGGGTGCTCGCGCAGCAGGCTCACCGCGCGGTGGAAGTCGACCTTCTCGAACACCGGCGCGTCGCCGACCCGAGCCCGTGCTGCCGCTGGGGCGCGCCAGTCGGCGAGCGCCTCCCGCACCACCGTTTCGTCCCCCGGCTTGCGGGCCGCCTGCCGGTAGGTCGCCTCGATGCTTGCCGCGTCGCTCAGCGTCGGGCGCACGGTCGGCGCGTCGTAGCCCTCCGGCGGCTGCCAGGGCCGGACCCCCAGGCCGTGCCCGGTCAGCGACCGCCAGGTGTCGCTGCGCGCGAGGCGCCGCAACGTTGCCGCGATCGGCTGCGGGGTCGCGCCCGCGAGCGGGTCGGCGCCCGGCGGCGGGTGGGCGCCCGGTAGCGGGTCGGCGTCCGGGCTGTGCCGAATCTCGACGACCGGCTGTGCCGCGTTGATCGTCGCCGGCCAGTCCTCCAACGCGGTGCCGGCGAGCTCCTCGGACAGCCGCGGCACGATCAGCACCCGCAGCAGCGCCACCTCCCGGGCCGCCGCACCGGCGTCCGTCACCCGCAGCACCCGCCCGCCGGGTACCGCGATCCATCCGAGGCTGCTGGGCATGCTGTCCCCCGTTCCTCAGGCCGGCTGCTCGGCGAACGCCGAGCGGTAGCGCAGCCAGTCGTCGAGCAGCGCGACCCGGTCGCTCTCGTCCAGCAGCGGCGCGCGACCGTCGGCGTCGGGGGTGATGGCGCGGCGCATCGGCGAGTCCTCACCGTGCGCGTCACCGCCGGCGATCACCCACCGGCCGCTGTCGATCTCGACGGAGTCGCTGAACAGCGTCAGGTCGATCTCCAGCACCAGCGTCGCCCGGCCGGCCATCTCGTTGGTCTGGTCGTCGTAGGTCAGCTCGACGAGGATCTCGACGCTCACCGTGACCAGTCCCAGCACGCTGAGGCTGCCGCCGAACCGGAGGTAGCCGGTGAGCGCGAACCGGTCGGCGTCCTTGATCATCCGGATCCCGCCGAGCGCGTGCACCTCGCCGCGGGCGACGACGAAGTCGACGGCGACCGACGCCCCGAACTCGAGCGCCAGCTCGAGGCGCCGCAGACCCCCCTTGTCGATCGCGAGGTCGACGTACCCGCCCCCGCCGAAGACCAGCACGCTGAGCAGGAACGGCTTCTCTCGGCTGGCGAAGCCCAGAGACAGCGTCACCGGGCGCTCGTCGAACGGGACGTCGAGGCCGCCGTGGAAGACCAGACCGGTGAGCTGGAAGGCGCCGGTGGCGACGTCCGGCACCGGCAGCGCGTACGACGCCGCGATGCCGCTCGAGGAGGCGGTGATCTGCGGGGCGGCGTCGCCGAGGCCGACCGCCTTCTGCAGGGCCTTCAGCAGCTTCAGCAGCCCGAAGAACTCGGCGGTGACGCCGTGCAGCTGCAGGTCCGGCGCCGCGCCGCTGCGCTGAGTGAACACGATCTTCTCGATGCCGACCTCGATGAGCTTGGTCTCGGGGTTGCGGTCGGGGCAGCGCGAGCGCGATCTGGTCGAGGGTGCAGGTCACCTCCTGGCCGGCCGCACCGATCGTCACGGTCAGCGTGAGCCTGGACGCCGGGTTCGTCACGAACGACCCGGAGGCGGTGGCCAGCGGGATGCCTGTCGGGGTGGGCGGGACGACGGGGGTTCCCGGGTCGGTGGGCGGCGTGATGCGAGGCCAGGTGAGCGTGACGACCGGCGTTCCGGCGTCGGAGAGGTGGTGCAGGATCGCCGGCGGGTCGCGCAGCGCGGGGCGGTCGATCAGGTCGGCGAGGGAGTAGCCGAGCAGCGTGGCGCCCTCGGCGAGGATTCGCTTCGGGTCGAGCACGCCCCCTGCGGCGTCCAGCAGCGCGTCGGCGCTCACCGGGCCGTAGGTGCGCGAGAGCCCGTCGGCGACGATGTCCGGGGCGAGGATCCCGCCGCTGCGCGAGGAGTCCTTGGCGAAGTCGGTCGCCAGCTTCGCCGCGCCGTCGGGGATCCGGAACGGCACGTCGGTCGCGGCGTCGCCGTCGAGGAACGGACGGCTGTACGCGAACCGCAGCGGCTGCTCCTGCCCGAGCAGCGCCCGCACCGACGGCAACACGGTCTCGAACGCCCAGCGCTCCGCCGCCGGCGCACCCTGCTCGGCGTCCAGGACGGCGGCACCCAGCCGCGGCCGGAACCCGCCCGCGCGCGGCTCGCCGGCCAGATGCAGCCGGCGGACTTCGTGGACGTCGCCGTCCTTCGGCTCGCTCGCGCGCACTAGGTCGATCCGGGCACCGCCGGCATCCACGTCACCGGCGTCCGTACCGCCGTCCCCGGCCTCGCGGTACGCCGCCACCCGCTCGAGCACGCCACCGTCGTCCAGCGAGGACCACGGGTCCTGCAACAGCCCGCCCGGCAGCCGGATGTCGGCGACGAAGACGACCGGCACCAGCACGTGCACGTCGCCGAGGAGACCGCCGAGCCGGACCGGAAACCGCAAGGCGGGCGCATCGGCGCCGGGGCGCGGCACGAAGAACACGTTCACCACGACCGCTGCGGCGTCCGCCAACGCGGCGATCTTCTCCAGGAAGCTGTCCCTGAACAGCATCATCCCCAGGCATGCCTCGGCGGCGGACTGCCGCGTCCCCGACTCCGGGTCCTCCGGGTCGAGCAGGTCACCGGCGGTGGGGTCGGTCCCCTCGGCGAGCGCCTCGAGGCGGGTGCTGCCGTCGTCCATGTCGCCGAGCAGCCGGTTGCGCATCTTCGTCGCCTCGAAGTCGGCCTGCGCCGCTGCCTGCTCGAGCTGCTCTGCCTCGGGCGTCGGGAAGTCCTTGGTCTTCCACTCCGCGGCGACGCCCTCGTACGCGGTCCGCTCGATCTCGACCTCATCGAACGGGAACGCCTCGTGGCCGCCGTCCCGCCGCACCGGCTCGATCACCCGCAGCGTCGTCGCCTTGCGCAGGTGCGCGACGGCGCCGTCCACCCCGGAGGCGAAGACCCGCTCGGTGACCTCGACGAACTCGGCGCGATGCCCGAACGGGTACAGCACGCCCTCGGTCGCGACCCGCACGCGCCGGTCGCGGCCGAGCGCCGCCGTGTGCTCCCACGAGAAGCCCTCCCACGCACCGGCTGCCTGCAGCGACCCACCCAGCGCGCTGAGCGAGAGCCGGTCGATGCGCGCGGTCGGTGCCTCCCGGACGATGCGACCGCGGTCGCCGCGCTCCAGCGGCAGCGCGAACGGGTCGGTCGGCCGCGCCGTGAGCGCCCGCAGGACGAGAGCACCCGGCGTGCCGGTGGCGATCGTGGTCTGCCACAGGCCGCCCGCGCCGGCGTTGCCGAGCGCGACGCCGGCCGGATGGGACACCTCGATCGGTGACCCGTCCTCGGTGTGCGGCGAGAAGAGCAGACCGTACGGGATCTCGAGGACGGTCTTCGGATCGCCCACGCCGGTGCCCGGCACCAGGTGACCGGACCGCGCCGCATCGAGCAGGCCGTCGACGGTGAGGGGCACGCGAGTACCGGCCTGTAGCGAGACGACGACCTGGCTGGTGCCGGCGAGGGCGGCGCCCCAGGTCGGGATGCCGCCGGTCTGCTCGAGGGGCAGCCCCGGGACAGCGGGTCCGCCAGCAGGGACGACCTCCTCCCCCACGTGCTGCGGCGGGAAGACCAGCGTGAGCTCGGCGCCCGCGCGGGCGACCAGCTCCGGAGGTGGACCGGCCTGGAGGTCGAGGTCGCTCCAGCGCGCGCCGAGCAGCACGAGGTCGGACGGGCGCACCAGCAGCACGTCCGGCGCCACGGGCGACGGCAGCGGCGGTCCCGGCGGCGGCTCCGGCTCGGTCGGGACGAGCGTGGTGTCGATCCAGGCGCCGGCGACCGGCTCCCCCATGCCTTGCGCCGGATTGTTGTGGAAGATCCACTGCACGAAGGTGCCGTCGCGCTGACGCGTCAGCACCTCGACCTGGTCGTCGATCAGCGACCACGCTGCGAACGACCGTACGTCGCTGCGCATGTCGCTGAGACCGCTCCAGCGCGGCGGCTGCAGGATCCAGCGCAGCAGGTCGCCGGTCGTCGAGAGCCCGAACAGCATCAGCCGATCCACCCCGAATGAGACGAGCCTCAGGGAGTCGGTCACCGCGACCGGCGTACCGCCCGGACCGACGAGGTTCAGCACCAGCTCCTGATCGAACCACCGCGTGCCGTTCCACCCCCAGTGCACGGGGACGCCGTCCGACCGGGGGGCGAAGACGTCCAGCCGCGTCGGCTCGTACGCCGCCGCGGTCGGCCGACCGAGGCTGCCGGTTGCCGGGCGCGTCTCGCGACGCCAGGCACCGTTCTCGTTGATCCAGTGCACCAGCTCGTCGCCACCGTCCGCCGAGAACAGATCGAGCACTCCCGGGCCCCGGCGTACCGCCGTGAAGTCACCGGACGCTCCGGCGACCGGTTCGGGAGTGCTCCACCCGTCGGCCGTGAGCTGCCAGCGGCGCACCGTGCCATCCAGGCGCGCGGCGAACACCTGCAGGCTGCCGTCGTCGTCCCGGACGACCACCGGGTCGTGCAAGCACCAGCCCGGCAAGTCGACCTTCACGGGTGGTCCCAGCGGCGCCAGCCCGGGGGCGCCGTCCCACTGCCAGTCGACCAGGCCACCGCCGTTGCGGCCGATCAGGTGCAGCGCCGTGCTCGAGCCGCTGCTCGCCCAGGTGGCGATCGGCTCGGAGGTGAAGCCGCCGGCGATCGTTTCGGGGCCGAAGAGCACGCCGTCGGCGTCCCGCCAGTAGTGCTCGACGGTGCCGGAGTCGGTGCGCACGAACGCGTCAAACGTGCCGATGTCGAACGGCGCGACCGTGATCCAGTGCCGCAGCGCAGTCCTGTCGAAGTCCATCGCAGTGTCCGATCCGTGCGAGCCACCGCGCTTGGCGGTCGCCGCGTGCAACGGCTGAATCCCCGATATCGCCTCAGTGTGAGCCGGCAGCCGGCGTCCAACTACCGGGGTTGTGCGGGTTGTCGACCGCGATGACCAGGAGTGATGATGGATCATGGACTTCGAATCGCCTCGATTCGCCGAGGACCAGCTGCTCCTCGACATCCTGAACGACCCCGACACCGGGCAGCTGAAGTTCGGCCCCGGAAGCCCCGCCGCGAGCGTGACCACTCTCCAGCAGGCGGTCTGGGACCTGTCCTGGGTGGCCGCCGTCGACCCGCAGATCCACAACGCCGACTTCGTCATCGGCACCTACGGACCGATCACCCAGCGCACGGTCACGAAGTACAAGGACCACTACGGCATCCACTTCCCCCCGGACGACCCGAACGGGTTCGTCGACGCGTTCGCCGGGCCGCGGACGTTCCGCAAGCTCGATGGGCACTGCGTGAACCTGGACGCCGGGATCGGCGCGATCCTGCACAAGTTCTTCGAGCTCGCCGACTCCGGCATGGCCATCACGCTGCCGACCACCGACGATCCGCAGGCGCCGATGACCAAGCCGGTGCCGGGCACCCAAGGCACCGTCCGCCAGGTCTTCCTGGACGACGATGACGACGGGCATATCTACTTCCGGCGCGAGACCGGCGCCTTCCTCTTGCGCGGCGACCTCGACCAGCACTACCGCGACGTGGAGGGCGGACCCGCGGGGCCGTTCGGCTTCCCGACCGCCGACCAGGTCGACGCCGGCGACGGCACCGGCTTCGCGTCGTTCGAGGGCGGCACGATGACCGTCGACCTCACCACCGGCGCGGTCAACGCCCAGCCCGACGGCACGACGGTCGACTTCGGCGACCCCGACCGCTGCTTCTGACGGCTCCGGCGGCTCGACGACCGTGAGGGGATGCCGGTTGCCCGAAGATCGCGCGAAGGTCACCGCGTCTCGACGTCGCCTCGCCTAGCGGCTCGGCTCGCTCGACGACCGTGTTGGGGGCTCGACGACCCTGTGCGGCGCTCGCCGACCGTGTGGGGGCTCGACGACCCTGTGCGGCGCTCGCCGACCGTGCTGAGGTGCGCGACGAGCGGGTGGGCGCGCTCGGCGACCGTGGGGGGCTCGACGACCGCGTGGCGGTGCGCGGCAACCGTCGAACCACCAACGGTCGTCGAGCGAGCGAGGAACGAGCGACGTCGAGACGCCGCATGCCGACACTCGACCGCACCACGTCTCGACGTCGCCTCGCCTAGCGGCTCGGCTCGCTCGACGACCGTGGGGGGGCGCTCGACGACCGGTGGGGCTCGACGACCGTGCGAGGGTGCGCGACGAGCGTGTGGGCGCTCGACGACCGTGCGGGGGTGCGCGACGAGCGTGAAGGAGGCGCGCATGACCGGGGTCGTCCCCGGTTACGGGCGGTGATTGACAAATTGAGCGCTCACCCCAAAAATCAGCCGTATCCCGAACGTGTTCTCATAGTGGGAGCACCGTGCCGTTTCGGCGCGGGAAGGCCCTGTCGCACGGCACGCACGGCGCGGGGAGCACGGTTCCGAACCGCAGGAAGGACACCACCACATGCCCGCAGACGAGTTCCGCGCCAAGGCCCTGGCCTGGCTCCAGGAGCACGCGACGCCGTTCACCGCGGAGGCCGCCGACCGCTTCGCGCCGACCCTGGATGAATCGAAGGCGTTCCAGAAGGGCCTCGCCGAGGCCGGCCTGGCCGGCATCACCTGGCCCACGGAGTACGGCGGCCAGGGCCTGGGCGAGGACGAGCTGATCGCGTTCAACGAGGTCTCCGCCGACTTCCTGATGCCCACCGGACCGTTCGTGATCGGCCTGGGCATGCCCGCGCCGACGATCCTCGAGCTCGGGACCGAGGAGCAGAAGAAGCGGCACATCCCCAAGATGCTCACCGGCGAGGAGATCTGGTGCCAGCTGTTCTCCGAGCCCAACGGCGGCTCGGACGTGGCCAGCCTGCAGACGACCGCGACCCGCACCGAGACCGGCAGCTGGCTGATCAACGGTCAGAAGGTCTGGACCTCGGGCGCGCAGTTCTCCGACTTCGGCGCGATCCTCGCGCGCACCGACCCGACGGTCCCGCGGCACGCGGGCATCACGATGTTCATCGTCGACATGCACCACCCGGGCGTCACCGTCCGGCCGCTGGTCGTCGCGACCGGTGACGCGCCGTTCAACGAGGTCTACTTCGACGACGTCGAGGTCCCGGCGGACGCCGTGATCGGGGAGGTCAACGCCGGCTGGGCCGCCGCCGTCGTCATGCTGCGCAACGAGCGGGTCACCATCGGCGCCCGCGGCCGCGCGCGCAACAACCCGCTCGGCTTCGACACGCTGCGCGAGATCGCCTCAGACGTCGGCACCAGCGACGATCCCGGCGTACGCCGCAAGCTCGCAATGGTCTACGCCCGCGAGACCGCGGCCGCCGCGTTCGGCCGCGTGCTGCACGAAGGCGCGCTGTCCGGCGAGCCGATCGGCGCCCGGGGCTCGGTCGGCAAGCTCGCCGGCGCCGAGTTCGGCCTGTGGGCCAGCGACGCGGCGGAGGAGATCGTCGGGCAGGATATCGCCCTGCTGTCCGGCAAGTCCGCGAAGGTCGCCAAGATGATCCTCGCCGGGCCGGGGTCGGCGACCGCCGGCGGATCGAACGAGATCCAGCGCAACATCATCGCCGAGCGCGTCCTCGGCCTGCCGAAGGATCCCGGCGCGGCCGATCGCAAGACGCCGTTCAACCAACTCAAGCTGTCCAAGTGACCTGCGGCCAAGGAGCTATTAGTGACACTCATCGATAACCCCGACCAGAAGGACCTGGCCGACGCGGTCCGCAAGCTCGTCAGCGCCCGCTCCCCGTTGAGCAAGGTGCGCGCGGTGGCGCTGTCCGACGCGCCGTACGACGCCGACGTCTGGCGCCAGGTCTGCAGCCTCGGCCTGCCTGGCCTGGCGATCCCCGAGCAGTACGGCGGCGCCGACGGCACGTGGGCCGACCTGTTCGTCGGGCTGCGTGAGCTCGGCGCCGGCCTGGTCCAGACTCCCCTGCTCGCCTCCAGCGTGCTCGCCGCGGGCGCGCTGCTGGCCGGCGACGACGAGGACGCGAAGTCGACCTGGCTGCCGAAGATCGCCGAGGGCAAGGCCATCGGCGCGCTGGCCATCAGCGAGGAGGGCGACGCCACCTGGGGCGCGCAGCCGGCCGGGGTCACCGCGACTGACGGCACGCTCAGCGGCACCAAGGTCGCCGTCCTCGGCGGCGCCGAGGCCGACGTGCTCATCGTGCACGCCTCCGACGGGTTCTACCTGGTGGAGACCGACCAGCCCGGCGTGACCGTCACCCGCGAGGAGGTCCTCGACCTCACCCGCAGCGTCGCGACGGTGACCCTGGACGGCGCGTCGGGACGGCTGCTGGCCGGCGACGCGGGCGCCGTCCTCGACCGGGTGATCGACCTGGCCAACGTCGCCCTGGCGGCCGAGCAGTCCGGCGCCATCACGACGTGCATCAAGATCACCACCGAGTACGCCAACATCCGCTACAGCTTCGGCCTGCCGATCGGCGCCTACCAGGGCGTCAAGCACAAGCTCGCCGACGACTACACCGAGTGGTGCCTGGTCGACGCCTCGGTGCGGACCGCGGGCGAGGCGCTGACCACCGGCTCGTCGGAGGTCTCGGTCGCCGCGGCGGCGGCGCGGGTGCTCGCCTCCCCGGCGTACACCCGGGCGGCGAAGAACATGATGCTGCTGCACGGCGGCATCGGCTTCACCTGGGAGCACGACGCGCACCTGTTCTACCGCAACGCGGTGGCCGGGAACGTGCTGCTCGGGGGCCCGCTGTTCCAGCAGGACCGGCTGGCCGACAAGCTCGGCGTCTGACCGACCGGCCGCATCGCGCCGACCGCCTGTGCCGAAGCGGGCTTCGTGGGTCGGAGCGGGGGAATTCCCCCGCTTTGACCGGCGAAGCCCGCTTTTGCGTGATCAAAGACGGCGCGCGCGGTAACGTCGCACGAGTCCACACCGACCGAGGAGTCGTATGGCCGACAGCCCGTACGAAGCACGCATGCTCATCGGCGGGGCGCGCCCGCCCGTCGACGAGGACCGCGCCATCGACGTGCACTCGCCGCTGACCGGGGCCCGCATCGCGGTCATCTCCGACGCGAGCGCCGGGCAGGTGCACGACGCCGTGGGCGCCGCCCAGGCGGCGTACGACGAGACCTGGCGGACGACGAACGGCGCCGAGCGGGCGCAGCTGATGCACCGCTTCGCCGACCTGCTCGACGAGCACGCGACCGCGATCGGCGAGCTGGAATCCCGCGACAACGGCAAGCTCGTCCGCGAGACGACGTCCCAGGCCCGCTTCGCCGCCCGCAACTACCGGTTCTTCGCCGGCCTGGCCGACAAGCTGCACGGCCGGACGATCCCGCTGGACCAGTGGGAGACGTTCGACTACACGACGCGCGAGAGCGTCGGCGTCGCGGCGCTGATCACCGCGTGGAACTCCCCCATGCAGCTGCTGGCCAACAAGCTCGCGCCCGCGCTGGCCGCCGGCTGCACGACCGTGGTCAAGCCGAGCGAGGTCGCGCCGCTGAGCACCGTCTACATCGCCGAGCTGCTCGAGGAGGCCGGCTTCCCGCCCGGCGTGGTCAACATCGTCACCGGCGGACCCGCGGCCGGCGAGGCGCTCGTCACCGATCCGCGGCTGGGCCGCATCAGCTTCACCGGCTCGGTGCCGGTCGGGCAGCAGATCGCCCGGCTGGCCGCCCAGAACCTCACCCCGGTGACCCTCGAGCTTGGCGGGAAGTCGGCGAACATCGTGTTCGAGGACGCCGACCTCGACCGCGCCGTCGTCGGCGCGGTGGCGGGGATCTTCGCCGCCGGCGGCCAGACCTGCATCGCCGGAAGCCGCCTGCTGGTGCACGAGTCGATCGCGCAGGAGATCGAGCAGCGGGTGAGCCGGCGGGCGGGCGAGATCGTGCTCGGCGACCCGACGGACGCCGCGACGAACCTCGGCCCGGTCGCCTCGAAGGCGCAGCAGGACCGGATCACCGCGATGATCGCGGCCGCCCGCGAGTCCGGTGCCCGCCTCGCCTCCGGCGGCGGCACGCCGCGGCCACCGGGGCTGGCGGACGGCTACTTCGTCGAACCGACGGTGTTCGCCGACGTCCCACCCGACTCGCAGCTGGCCAACGAGGAGGTCTTCGGGCCGGTGCTGGCGATGACGACGTTCGCCGACGAGCAGGAGGCGATCCGGATCGCGAACGGAACCCGGTTCGGCCTGGCCGCGGGGATCTGGACCCAGGACCTGTCCCGGGCGCACCGCGTCGCGCGCGAGCTCGTCTGCGGCACCGTCTGGGTCAACACCTACCGCCAGAGCGCCGCGCAGGCGCCGTTCGGCGGCGTGAAGCTCTCCGGCTACGGCCGCGAGCGCGGCGTCGAGGCGATCGACGAGTACCTGCGCACCAAGAACGTGCTGATCGACCTCTCCGACGAAGTGCGCGATCCCTTCCAGATCAAGACGTAAGGACCTCGATGAGCGACCGACGACGGGTAGGACTCTGCGGCCTCGGGCAGATGGGCATCGAGATCGCCCGGCGGCTGGCCGCGTCGTACGACGTGATCGCCAGCGACCCGAGCGCCGAGCGGCGCGACCTGGCGGCGCAGATCGCCGGTATCACCGTGATCGCGTCCCTCGATGACCTCGACGGCGTGGACGTCGTCGTCCTGTCGCTGCCCACCCCGGCCATCAGCCGGTCGTGCTGCGGGCAGCTGAGCGGCCTGCTGCCCGCGGGCGGTCTGGTCATCGAGACGAGCACGGTGCTTCCGGACGACACCCGCGCGTGCGCCGGAATCCTTGCGCAGCAAGGAATCCGGTTCATCGAGGCGGCGGTGCTCTCCGGCGTCCAGCAGATGGCCGGCGGGGCGGCGACGCTGCTGGTCGGCGGGGACGAGCCGGACGTGGCCGACGCCCGGGAGGTCCTCGAGGCGATCGCGCCGCGGATCGAGACCTACGGCGCCGTCGGCACCGGGATGGCCGCCAAGGTCGTGAACAACGGTGTCGCGCACGCCGTGATGGTGGTGCTCATCGAGGCGTTCGCGATGGCGAAGGCACAAGGGATCGACCTCGCGCAGCTCGCCGCGATCTTCGCCCGTCCGGACGGCGGGCTGATCCGGCCGCTCACGCACCGCGTGATGGAACGGGTGGCGACGGGCGACTTCGAGGGCGGCATGCCGATGGACGCCGCCCGCAAGGACTCGACCCTGGCGCTCGCGCTCGGCCAGGCCAGCGGCGTCCCGCTGTTCGCGACCCAGGCCGCGCAGAGCGTCTACGACCTGGCGCTCGCGCAGGGACTCGACCGCTCGGACTACTCGGCGATCGCCACCCTGTGGGAGGACTGGTCACAGCTGAGCCTGCGATTCGATGCGGTGAACGCGAAGGAGGACCACCGGTGAGTGAGCGGCTGGAGGGCGTCTTCGCGCTGCGCTACGCGCGCCGTACGGCGTCCAAGAAGGGCGAGCACTTCTACGGCTACAGCGACGACTGCACCGAGGACTACCCGATCGACTACTTCGTCTGGGTGATCAGCCGGCCGGACGACGTCGTGGTCGTGGACGCCGGCTTCACCCGCGCCGCGGCGGAGGAACGCGGCGGACGGGACTACTTCGGCGACCCTGACGAGCTGCTCGGGCTTCTCGGGATCACGCCGGAGGACGTGTCCACGCTGATCCTCACGCACCTGCACTACGACCACTCGGGGCACGTGGCCGCCTACCAGAACGCGCGGGTCTGGGTGCAGCGCGCCGAGCTGGAGTTCTGGCACCTGCCGCTCGTGCGCTCGCGCGGCGGCTACCCGCACCTGCACACCCGCGAGGACATCGAGCTGCTCGACCGGCTGCGTAACGACGGCCGCGTGCAGCTGCTCGAGGGCGATGCCCGGATCGACGACGACATCTCGGTGCACCTCGTCGGCGGCCACACCCCGGGGATGACCGTCGTGCGGGTCCGGCGTCCGGACGGCGTCATCGTGCTCGCCAGCGACGCGAGCCACTTCTACGAGAACTTCGAGCAGGACAAGCCCTACGGCATCGTGCACGAGCTACCGGCGATGTACACCGCCTTCGACCGGCTCCGCGAGCTCGCCGGGGAGGACGGCGTGATCGTGCCCGGGCATGACCCGCAAGTGGCACAGCGCCACGAGGTGCTGCACGACCCCCGCGTGATCCGGCTCGGGCAGGTGGCCCGATGAGCGCGGTGGACGTCGTCGTCGTCGGCGGCGGCAACGCCGGGTTCTGCGCGGCGCACGCCGCCGCGCAGCGCGGCCGCCGCGTCCTGCTGCTGGAGAAGGCGCCCCAGGCGGAGGCCGGCGGCAACAGCTACTACACCGCGGGCGCGACCCGGATGGTCCACGACGGGCTGAGCGACCTGCTCGACATCGTCGAGCCCGATGAGCGTCACCAGCGCGCCGAGGTCCCGCCGTACTCCGCCGCCGACTTCCTGGCCGATCTGGAGAAGGTCACCGAGGGCCGCGGCGACAAGGAGCTGGCGCGGGTCGTCGTCGGCGAGTCGCGCGACACCGTCCGGTGGCTGCACGACCTCGGCCTGCGGTACCGGCTGATGTACGAGCGGCAGGCCTACGAGCGCCCGGACGGCAGCTATCTGTTCTGGGGCGGTCTGCATGTCGGGAACGTCGACGGCGGGGTCGGGCTGATGGCCGACCACGTCCGCGTCGCTGCCGAGCTCGGGATCGAGGTGCGCTACGCCGCCCCCGTGTCCGGTCTGCTGAGCGAGGACGGCGCGGTCGTCGGCGTACGGGTCGGCGACGAGGAGATCCGCGCCGCGTCGGTGGTGCTGGCCGCGGGCGGCTTCGAGGCCGATCCGCAGCTGCGCAGCGAGTACCTCGGCGACGGCTGGCAGAACGCGAAGGTCCGCGGTACGCCGTACAACACCGGCGAGGTGATCCGCGCGGCGCTGGAGATCGGCGCCGGCCGCGGCGGCGACTGGTCGACCTGCCACAGCGTGCAGTGGGACGCCTCCTACCCGCAGAACGAGAGCAACCGCGAGCTGACCAACCGGCTGACCCGGCAGAGCTACCCGCTGGGGATCATCGTCAACCGCGAGGGCCGTCGGTTCCTGGACGAGGGCGCCGACTTCCGCAACTACACGTACGCCAAGTACGGCAAGGTCATCCTCGAGCAGCCCGGATCGATCGCGTACCAGCTGTTCGACGCGACGCTGCGGCCGATGCTGCGCGCCGAGGAGTACGACATGCCCGGCATCGCACCGCTGGTCGCGGGCTCGATCGACGAGCTCGCCGCGGCGATGGACGTCGACGCGGCCGCGCTGGCCGGCACGATCGCCGGCTTCAACGCCTCGATCGACGACAGCCACCCGCTCGACCCGACCATCAAGGACGGTCGCCGTGCCGCGACCGACCCGGTGAAGAGCAACTGGGCCTCGGCGATCGCCACGCCGCCGTTCTACGCCTACCCGGTGACCTGCGGGATCACCTTCACCTTCGGCGGCCTGCGCGGCGACACGCACGGTCGGGTGCTGACCGACTCGGGCACCGTGATCGACGGGCTGTACGCGTGCGGCGAGGCGCTCGGCGGCCTGTTCAGCGGCAACTACCCCGGCGGCTCCGGGCTGACCGCCGGCATGGTCATCGGCCGCCGCGCCGGTTCCCTCGCGTAACCGCTCCGCACTCTGCGTGCCGACCTGTTGACTGTCCTCCCGTCGCGGAGGACAGTAACTAACTGTGTTAGACGAGCCTATTCGCGATAGACGTAGCGAACGCCGTTCGGCCACTCGGCAGGAGATTCTCGCCGCGGCGTGGCAGATCGCCCGACGGGAGGGCATCGCCGCGGTCACGCTGCGGGAAGTCGCGGCGGCGGTCGGCATGCGAGCGCCGTCGCTGTACTCTCACTTCCCCTCGAAGAACGCCATCTTCGGCGCGATGTTCGCCGAGTCGTGGCAGGCGATGATCGAGGCCGTCCACGGCCGGCCGAGCGCTCACCAGTCACCACGGCGGACGATCCTCGCCCACGCGGAGACCTACTTCGACTTCGCGACGTCCGACCTGGCCCGCTACCAGCTGATGAACCAGCGCACCATCCCGGACTTCGAGCCCTCCGAGGAGGAGTACGCCGTCGCGCTGGCCGCGTACGACACCATGCGCGCGGCCCTGGCCGCGCACGGCATCACGAGGCAGGCCGACCTCGATCTGTTCACCGCCCTGCTGGCCGGTGTGTGTGATCAGGCGCTGGCCAACGACCCGGGCGGCACGCGCTGGCGCAGCCAGCTCCCCCGGGTGATCGACATGTTCGCCGACGAGGTCGGCCTCGCCGGGCCACGACTACGGGAGGCATCGTGAACACGATGACCGGGCTGCGGATGCCCACGAACGACCGCGAGACCGCGATGCGGCTCGCTGCTGACGAGTACGGGAGATTCGTCGAGCTGCTGCAGGACCTACCGCCCGACGCGTGGCGGCGCCCGACGGTGTGCGACGGCTGGGACGTGCACGCGATGGTCGCGCACTGCGTGGGCATGACGCAGATGGCCGGTTCGCTCTGGCAGCAGGCTCGCCAGAACGTCACGGCCACCGCGCGGGCGCGGCGCTCGGGTCGCGAGGCGATCGACGAGCTCACCGCGCTGCAGGTGCAAGAGCACACCGGCGCCGAGCCCGCGGCGCTCATCAGGGCGATGCAGCGCTACGGCCCTCGGGCGGCGCGGGGACGCCGCCGTACTCCGGCCTGGGTCCGCACGCGGCCGCTGCCCGGCACGCAGGTCGTCGGATCGCAGCGGGAACGCTGGTCCCTGGGCTACCTGATCGACACGATCCTCACGCGCGACCCGTGGCTGCACCGCGCGGACATCGTCGAGGCCACCGGCGTCGCGCACCGGCTGACCGCCGAGCACGACGGGCTGATCCTCGGCGACGTCGTCCGCGAGTGGGCGCTACGGCACGGACAGCCCTTCGAGCTCACCCTCACCGGCCCGGCCGGCGGCCACTGGTCCTCCGGCGACGGCGCGGAACCACTGCATCTCGACGCGATCGACTTCTGCCGCACACTGTCCGGGCGCCGCCCCGGTAGCGGGCTGCTCGCGGTCGCCGTGCCGTTCTGAGGGAGCCCTCACCTCCCGGGACGGCGCCCCGATCCGCTGACGTCGATGACGGCGCCCGCACGACGCTTTGGATGACGGCGGAACAACCTACCGCGGCTTCACGTTGTTCCCCTAGACGCCACGTACGAAAGGACGTCATGGAGATCCTCCTGATCATCGGCATCATCCTGCTCGCGGTTCTGCTGTTCAGCGGCAACCAGCAACGAGGTGGCGGTGCCCGCGGCGCCTTCGGCGGGGGCGGCCGGTCGGCCTTCGGTGGTCGCGGCGGTGCCCGGCTGTCGCTGGAGGACGAGAAAGCCGAGGCCCGCCGGTGGATCGACCGGCTCGGCGGCCAGGTGCTGAACCTGCAGGGCACGGACACCGCCTCGAAGCAGGCGATGAGCGACGCCTCCGAGCGGTTCAACGCCGCCGGCTCGCAGATCGAGCAGGCGCAGACGCCGCGCCAGGCCCAGCTGGCCAAGGAGACCGCCCTCGAGGGGCTGTACTACGTGCGCGCCGCGCGGATCGCGATGGGCCTGGACCCGGGCCCGGAGCTGCCGAAGGACACCGAGCGCGAGCGGGCCGGCAAGGTCACCGAGGAGCGGCACGTCGACGTCGACGGCCGCGAGTACGACCTGTCCCCCGACGCCTCCGGCCGTACGCCGTACTACTACCCCGGCGGCCGCGTCGCCGGCCGCCCGGTGCCGCAGGGCTGGTACAGCGAGCCGTGGTGGGCGGGCGCGCTGACCACGGGCGTGTGGGCCATGGGCTCGATGATGATGTTCAACGCGATGTTTCTCGGCATGTCCGGCATCGCCAGCGCCGCCGCCTGGGAGCAGGGCTACGACGCCGGCCAGGAGTCCGGCGACGGCGGTGACTCGGGTGACGGCGGCGACGGCGGCGATTCCGGGGACGGTGGCGACGGCGGCGGGGACTACGGCGATTCCGGTGGTGACTACGGCGACGCCGGGGGCGACTACGGCGGCGGAGACTACGGCTTCGGCGGCGGCGACTTCGGCGGTGGCGGCTTCGGCGGCGGCGACTTCGGCGGCGACTTCGGCGGCTTCGACTTCTAGCCCCCGGTCCTGGCACAGTCGTCGAGCGAGCCCGGTCCCGGCACGGTCGTCGAGCGAGCCGGGTCCTGGCACGGTCGTCGAGCGAGCCCAGTCCTGCGCGGTCGTCGAGCGAGCCGGAGCCGCTAGCCTCGGGATTTCACGTGGTCGGGGGTGAGTACGGCGTGTAAAGCACGGAAGTGCCTGTCTGGCGCGGGATTCTTGGGTTGCTGAAGCTCAAGGTCCATCACGCAGAGAGGCACTCCGTAGGTGAAGCGTAGCCGTGTTCCGAATCTGGTCCTTGATCCCGTCCGCGAGTCGCT
>NZ_WBKP01000057.1 GCF_009602465.1 Cumulibacter manganitolerans
GGCCGCGGCCTCGCCCGCCCCGCCGGCGGTTCCGGCGCCGATCGCGGCCAGCACGGACGCCTCGGCGCCGGGCGCGGTCGGGATGGTGTGCGCGCCGAGCGTCTCGGCGCCGCGGGTCGCGAACGGCGCGACGGAGAACACCTGCACGCCGTGCTTGCGGGCGGCCTTGCGCAGCCGCAGGAAGACCGTCGGCGCCTCCTCCTCCGGGTCCAGCCCGACGAGGATCACCGACTTCGCGGCGTCGAGGTCCGCGAACGTGACCGCGCCGTCCTCGATGCCGACCCCGGCGACGTGCGTCGCGAGGAACTCGAGCTCCTCGTCGCTGTGCGCGCGGGCCCGGTAGTCGATGTCGTTGGTGCCGAGCGCGACGCGGGCGAACTTGGAGTACGCGTACGCGTCCTCGACGGTCAGCCGGCCGCCGGGCAGCACGCCGACGCCGCCCTGGCCCATCGCCGAGCGCAGCCCCTGCGCGGCGACGGCGAGGGCCTCCGGCCACGACACGGCGATCAGGTTGCCCTGCTCGTCACGGATCATCGGCGACAGGATGCGGTCGTTGCCCTGCGCGTAGTTGAACGCGAAGCGGCACTTGTCGCTGATCCACTCCTCGTTGACCTCGGGGTCGTTGCCGGCCAGCCGGCGCATGACCTTCCCGCGCCGCCAGTCGGTGCGGATCGCGCAGCCGCTGGAGCAGTGCTCGCACACGCCGGGCGTCGACTGCAGGTCGAACGGGCGCGCCCGGAAGCGGTAGTCCGCGCTGGTCAGCGCGCCCACCGGGCAGATCTGGACGGTGTTGCCGGAGAAGTACGACTGGAACGGCTGGTCGCTGCTGGTCGAGACCTGCTCGTTGGCGCCCCGCTCGAACAGCTCGATGAACGGGTCGCCGGCGATCTGCTGCGAGAACCGGGTGCAGCGCGCACAGAGCACGCACCGCTCGCGATCGAGCAGGATCTCGGTCGAGATCGGGATCGGCTTGGGGTAGGTCCGCTTGCGGTCGATGAACCGGGAGTCGGCGCGGCCGGTCGACATGGCCTGGTTCTGCAGCGGGCACTCGCCGCCCTTGTCGCAGACCGGGCAGTCGAGCGGGTGGTTGATCAGCAGCAGCTCCATCATGCCCCACTGGGCACGCTCGGCGACCTTGCTCGTGAGCTGGGTCTTCACGACCATGCCCTCGGCAACCTCCATGGTGCAGGCGGTCTGCGGCTTGGGCATCGGACGCCCACCCATCTCGACCTCGACCAGGCACTGGCGGCAGGCGCCGACCGGATCGAGCAGCGGGTGGTCACAGAACCGCGGGATGTTGATGCCCACGGTCTCCGCGGCGCGGATGATCAGCGTGCCCTTCGGCACGGTGACCGACAGGCCGTCGATCGTCAGCGTGACGGTGTCGACCTTCGCGGCGGCGGCGGTGTTCTGGGTGGCGGTCATGGCTTAGCGAACCCCCGGTGCAGCGATCGCCTTCTCGGCGGTCTGCTCACCCTCGTCGATCTCGTCCACCCCGCCGGAGCGGATGTGCTCGAGATACTCGTCTCGGAAATACTTGATCGAGGCCTGCACGCAGGCGACCGACCCGTCCGCGAGCGCGCAGAACGACCGGCCACCGATGCTCTCGGTGATGTCGAGGATCTGGTCGACCTCGCTCTCGGTCGCCTCGCCCTTCTCGATGCGCTCGAGAATCTGGACGAGCCAGTAGTTGCCCTCGCGGCAGGGCGTGCACTTGCCGCACGACTCGTGCGCGTAGAACTCGACCCACTTGCGGGTCGCGGTCACGTTGGAGTCGCCGTCGTCGAAGATCATCACCGCGCTGGTGCCGTTCATCGAGCCGGCGGCCGCGACGCTGTCGAAGTCCAACGGGACGTCGAGGTGCTGGTCGGTGAAGCACGGCGTCGAGCTGCCGCCCGGCGTCCAGAACTTCAGCGTGTGCCCGTCGCGGATGCCACCGGCCATCTCGAGCAGCTCGCGCAGCGTGGTGCCCATCGGCGCCTCGTACTGCCCCGGGTTCTTCACCCGGCCGGAGAGCGAGTAGATCGAGGTGCCGGGGCACTTCTCGGGGCCCATCTCCTTGAACCAGTCCGAGCCGCCGAGCACGATGCCCGGCACCGAGGCGATGGTGCCGACGTTGTTGACCACCGTCGGCGAGGCGTACAGGCCGGCGACCGCGGGGAACGGCGGCTTGAGGCGCGGCTGGCCGCGCCGTCCCTCGAGGGACTCCAGCAGCGCCGTCTCCTCGCCGCAGATGTACGCGCCGCCGCCGGCGTGCACGACGATGTCGAGGTCGAAGCCCGAGTCGAGGATGTTCTTGCCGAGGTAGCCCTTGGCGTACGCCTCGCGGACCGCGCTGCGCACCCGGCGGATCGCGTGGATGGCCTCGCCGCGGATGTAGATCGCGCAGAAGTTGGCGCGGATCGCGTACGAGGCGATGATGCAGCCCTCGATCAGCGCGTGCGGGTCGCGCATCATCAGCGGCAGGTCGCGGCAGGTGCCCGGCTCGCCCTCGTCGGCGTTGATCACGAGGTACTTCGGCTTGGCGCCCGGGCCCTCGGTGCCCTGCGGCACGAACGACCACTTCAGCCCGGTCGGGAACCCGGCGCCGCCGCGACCACGCAGGCTCGAGGCCTTGACCAGCTCGATGAGCTCGTCCGGGGTCGCCTGCAGCGCCTTGGGCAGGGCGCGGTAGCCGTCCAGGCTCTCGTAGGTCTCGATGGTCCACGGCTGGTCGGCGTCCCACCGCTCGGTGAGAACAGGAGTCAGCGGCATTACTTCTTCTCCTCCTTGGCCGGTACCGGCGGGATGACAGAGTCGTAGTCGGCCTGCGGCGCGCGCTCGTTCTTGCTGCGCGCCAGCTTCAGCCCGCGCAGCGAGGGCTCGATGGAGTCCTCCGCGGCGACCTTCTCGGCCTCCAGGGCCGGGTCGAGGACGCCGGCCAGCTCGCGCTCGGCGTCCCGGAACGAGGTCAGCCGGCCGCCGCGCGTGGGCTGCGGCTTCTCGCCGGCCCGCAGCGCGCTGACGAGCTCGCGCGCCGACTCGACGCTCTGGTTGTCGAAGAACTCGTAGTTCACGGTCACGACGGGCGCGTAGTCGCAGGCCGCGAGGCACTCGGCGTGCTCGAGGGTGATGCTGCCGTCGGCGGTGGTCTCGTCGTGCCCGACGCCGAGGTCCTCCTTCAGCGCCTTGTAGATCTTGTCGCCGCCGAGCAGGCCGCACAGCGTGTTCGTGCAGACGCTGACCAGGTGCTCACCGGTCGGGTGACGCTTGTACATGGTGTAGAACGTCGCGACGGCGCCGACCTCGGCCCGCGTGATGCCCAGGACGTCGGCGCAGAAGGCGATGCCCTCGGGCGTCACGTACCCTTCCTCCGCCTGCACGAGGTGCAGCATCGGCAGCAGCGCCGAGCGCGACTGCGGGTACTGGTCGATGATCTGCTGCGCGAGGGCGCGCGTGTTGGAATCGAGCGACATTAGCGATCACACCCGCCCATGACAGGATCGATGGAGGCCACGGAGGCGATGACGTCGGCCAGCAGCCCGCCCTCGGACATCGCCGGGAGCGCCTGCAGGTTGATGAAGCTGGGCTCGCGCATGTGCACCCGCCACGGGCGCGTCCCGCCGTCCGACACGACGTGCACGCCGAGCTCGCCGCGCGGCGCCTCGATCGGCACGTAGGCCTGGCCGGCCGGCACGCGGAAGCCCTCGGTGACCAGCTTGAAGTGGTGGATGAGCGACTCCATGGACTGGCCCATGATGTGCTTGACGTGCTCGAGCGAGTTGCCCATGCCGTCGGCGCCGATGCTCAGCTGCGCCGGCCAGCCGATCTTCTTGTCCTCGACCATGACGGGGCCGGGGCCCTCGCTCTTGAGCTGGTCGTAGGCCTGGCGGCAGATCTTCAGCGACTCGCGCATCTCCGCGACGCGGACCACGAACCGCGACCACGAGTCGCCGGCGTCGTGCGTCGGGACCTCGAAGTCGTACTCGTCGTAGGTCAGGTACGGCTCGGTGCGCCGCAGGTCCCAGGCCAGGCCGGCCGAGCGCAGCAGCGGGCCGGTGACGCCGAGCTGCAGGCAGCCGGCCACGTTGATGAAGCCGACGTCCTTCAGGCGCTTGATCCACACGGGCTGCCCGCGCAGCAGCCGGTCGACCCCGTCGATCTCGTCGGACATCTTGTCGTACCAGTACTCGAAGACCTGGTCGAAGTCGGCGGGAAGGTCCTGGGCGACGCCGCCGGGACGGATGTACGCGTGGTTCATCCGCAGGCCGGTGATCGACTCGAGGATGTCGAGGCAGTAGTTCCGGGCCCGGAAGCCGTTGGTCGCCGCGGTCGTGGAGCCGAGCTCCATGCCGCCGGTCGCCAGCCAGATCCAGTGCGAGGAGATGCGGCAAATCTCCATGGTCAGCACGCGGATGATCTCCGCGCGGCGCGGCACCTCGGCCCCGAGCAGCCGCTCGACCGACATGCAGTAGGCGGCCTCGTTGAACAGCGGCGACAGGTAGTCGGCGCGGGTCAGGAAGGTGGTCGCCTGCGTGTAGTTGCGAAACTCGACGTTCTTCTCGATGCCGGTGTGCAGGTAGCCGACGACCGCGCGGGCCTTCTCCACGGTCTCGCCGTCGAGGTCGATGACGATGCGCAGCACGCCGTGCGTGGACGGGTGCTGGGGGCCGAGGTTGACGACGAGTCGCTCGTCCTCCAACGGGTCGCCGTCGGCGTCGAACAGGTCGTCCCAGTCACCGCCGGTGACGGTGTAGACGGTGCCCTCGTTGGTCTGCCGGCTTCCGGCTGTGGGGGTGCTCATGCGGCAGTCCTCCCGAAGATGATGATGGATCGCATTACTTGTAGACCCTCCGCTGATCAGGCGGCGGGATGGAGGCGCCCTTGTACTCGACGTCGATGCCGCCGAGCGGGTAGTCCTTGCGCTGCGGGAAGCCCTCCCAGTCGTCGGGCATCAGGATCCGGGTCAGCGCGTGGTGGCCGTCGAAGACGACGCCGAACATGTCGTAGGTCTCGCGCTCCTGCCAGTCCGCCGTCGGGTACACCTCGCTCGCGGTGGGCACGTGCGGGTCCTCGACGGTGGTGGCCACCTCGAAGCGCACGCGGCGCCGGAAGGTCAGCGAGGTCAGGTGGTAGACCACGTGCAGCCGCTGCGTGCGGTACTTGTCCTGCTGGACGTCGCCGGTCGAGGACAGGCCCGCGTCGCCCCGGAAGTAGTCGACGCCGGAGACCGACGAGAGCAGCTCGAAGCGCAGCTGCGAGTCGTCGCGGGCGACCTGCAGGATCTTCGCGATGTGCGACTTCTCGACGTAGAAGGTGAGCTCGCCGCGGTCGGCGACGGTCGCGATGAGCGCCTTGTCCCACTGCGGGTAGGCCTTGGCGAACCGGTCGGCGACAGCGTCGAACCACCCGCCGTACGGGCGGGGCGAGGACACGCTCGGGATGCCGGAGCCGGCCTGGGTGAGCAGGCCGCCCATGCCGGAGGTGTCGCCGCTGCCGCTGACCCCGAACAGGCCGCGGCGTCCCGACGCCTGCGCCGCGGGCGTCGGGTCGAACGTGTCCGGCTTCTGCGGCTCGGGAGCGGGCTCGACCTCGGCGCCCTGCGGCCCGGGCACGTCGCCCTTGCCGGTCGGCGCCGACGCGTCGTCGCTGATGTCGGCGTTCTTGCCGGTCGCCGACGACGCCGGCTCGCCCTTGTCGACCGGGCGGTCGTTGGCGTCGGCGTCGGACTGGGCGGCCTCGGCGGTGTCCTGCGCGTCGCGCACCTCGTCGGCGGAGTGCTGCGCGCGCCGGTTGCGTCGTGCGGACGGGCGCGGCGGGGCCGCGTTCTCGCGGCTGTTCTCGCGCTGCTCGTCCTTGCCCTGGTTGGAATCAGGCGTGGAGATGCTCATCAGCGACCTTCGACCTCCTTGCGGGCGCCGGCGTCCAGCGCACGCTGCTGCTCCCGCTGGCGGGCGGCGAGCTTCTTCTGCGGAGAGTCCTGCTCGAGCATGAACTGCTTCTCGCGGCCCTCCTCCTTGGCCTTGATCCAGTCGGCGCGCAGCTCGTTGCCCTGCTTGCGCCTGCTCGGATTCCAGGACTTGTGGAACGGCGTGTAGCCGGCACGACGCACGCTGGACGGCATGTCGACGTGCAGGTTCGCGTTGCGCTCGGCGACCTGCTTGGCGCGCTTGGCGTTGATCGGCTCGTGCAGCATCTTGTACTGCAGCTTCAGCACGGCGTCCAGCAGCATCTCCGGCCGCGGCGGGCAGCCGGGCAGGTAGATGTCGACCGGCACGATGTGGTCGACGCCCTGCACCACCGCGTAGTTGTTGAACATGCCGCCGGAGCTGGCGCAGACACCCATCGCGATGACCCACTTCGGCTCGGGCATCTGGTCGTAGATCTGGCGGACGACCGGCGCCATCTTCTGCGTGACGCGGCCGGCGACGATCATCAGATCGGCCTGGCGAGGGGTCGCCGAGAACCGTTCCATGCCGAAGCGGGCGAAGTCGTGCATCGGGCCGCCGGTCGTCATCATCTCGATGGCGCAGCAGGCCAGGCCGAAGGTGGCCGGCCACACCGACGACTTGCGGGCGTAGTTGGCCAGCGCCTCGACCGAGGTCAGCAGCAGCCCGCCGGGGAGCTTCTCTTCAATACCCATGTCTCGTCGTGCCCCTTAGTTCCAGTCAAGTCCGCCGCGACGCCACACGTAGGCGTACGCGATGAACACGGTGAGGACGAAGATGACCATCTCGATGAATCCGAACCAGGCGAGCATCCCGATGGACACCGCGAACGGGTACAGGAAGATCATCTCGACGTCGAAGATGATGAACAGCATCGCCGTCAGGTAGTACTTGATGGGGAACCGTCCGGCGCCCATCGGTTGGTGCACCGGCTCGATGCCGCACTCGTAGGCGTCGTACTTCGCCCGGTTGTAGCGCTTGGGCCCCACGATGGTCGCGAGCACCACGGAGAACACCGCGAACCCGAAGGCCAGCAGGCCCAACGCGACCAGAGGGACGTAAATGCTGAGCACCTAGCCACCCATCCTTTTCAGCAGGCGTTGCACTGAGTTCAACGCTGTCACTGTATTGCCATCGGCCGGTACCCCACGAGGGTCGCCGGACCGCATCACAGGTCGTGTCGACGGGCTCACGAGCGCACCGCCGGCGTGACCTTCTGCAGGCCCACGAGGATGCGGTCCATCGCGTCGCCGTCCCGGGCGTCGGTCAGGTTGGCCATCATCTTGAGCACGAACTTCATCAGCGTCTGGCGCGGCAGACCGTACTTGGTGGCGGCCCGCATCACGTGCGGGTTGCCGATCAGCTTCACGAAGATGCCGCCCAGCCGGTAGTACGAGCCGAGGTGGTCGGCCAGCGCCGCGTTGTAGCCGGCGAGCGCCCGCTCTCGCGCCGCGTCGGTGCGGCGGGCCTGCGACTGGGCGACCGCCTCGGCCGCGAGCTGCCCGGTCTCCATCGCGTAGGCGATGCCCTCGCCGTTGAACGGGTTGATCGCGCCGGCCGCGTCGCCGACCAGGAGCAGGCCGTCCTTGTAGTGCGGGTGCTTGTTGAAGCCCATCGGCAGGCCGCCGCCGCGCGTCGGGCCGGTCGCGTTCTCCTCGACGTACCCCCACTCGCCGGGCAGCCCGTCGAGCCACCGGGTGAGCAGGTCGCGGTAGTTCAGGTTCTGGAAGGACGCCGACGAGTCGAGGATGCCGAGCCCGACGTTCGACGTACCGTCGCCGACGCCGAAGATCCAGCCGTAGCCCGGCAGCAGGCGGCGCTCGCCGTCGGGGAGCTCCTCCCACAGCTCGAGCCACGACTCGAGGTAGTCGTCGTCGTGTCGCGGCGACTTGTAGTAGCGGCGGACCGCCACCCCCATCGGCCGCTTCTCGTCGCGAGCGATGCCCTCACCGAGGCCGAGGCGGCCGCTCATGCCGTCGGCGGCGATGACGACCGGGGCCCGGAACTCCTCCAGCTCCTTGCCGGGGCCGACCTTCGCGCGCACGCCGACGACCCGTCCGGACTCGTCGTGCAGGGCACCGGTGACGTTGCACTGCTCGACCAGCTTGGCACCCACCTGCTGGGCGCGGCGGGCCAGCAGCTCGTCGAAGTCGGAGCGCGGACGCACCAGGCCGTAGTCGGGGAACGAGGCGAGCTCGGGCCAGTCGAGCTCGAGGCGGACGCCGCCGCCGATCACCCGCAGGCCCTTGTTGCGGATCCACTTGCCCTCGATGCCGGAGCCCTCGATGCCGGTGGCGCCCTGGGTGGTGTCGATCCCCATCCCGACGATGCTCTTGACCGCGCGCGGGGTCAGGCCGTCGCCGCAGACCTTGTCGCGGGGGAAGGACGACTTCTCCAGCAGCAGCACGTTCAGGCCGTGCAGGGCGGCATGGTATGCCGCGGCAGAGCCTCCCGGCCCTGCGCCGACGACGATGACGTCGGCATCGTGCTGCGCGCTAGGTGCGCTCATGGACTCAAACTCCAGGCATGCCGCGGCGCGCCCTCGCGGACGCGCTTGTGAAAACGTGCACGAACTAACTCGGCAAGTCTACGGCGAACATCAGACCGCCGTTAACTGAGGCGAGCCTTACCGGGTGGACGGCGGCTTGGTGGCGTGGTGCAGCGCCACGATCCCGCCGGCCAGGTTGCGCCAGCGGGTGCCCTGCCAGCCGGCCCCGTCGATCAGATTCGCGAGCGCCTCCTGCCGCGGCCACGCCTTGATCGACTCCGCGAGATACACGTACGCATCGGGGTTGCTGCTCGCCTTCCTCGCCAGCAACGGGATGATCCGCAGCGCGCCGTCGTAGTACGCCTTGCCGAACGGCGCCCACGTCGGGCGGGAGAACTCGCAGACGACGAGCCGGCCGCTGGGGCGCACGACGCGGGCCATCTCCCGCAGCGCCTCCTCGGTGCGCACGACGTTGCGCAGCCCGAAGGAGATGGTGACCGCGTCGAAGGCCGCGTCGGCGAACGGCAGGTGCAGCGCGTCGCCGGCGATGAGCGGCACGCCCGACCGCTGCACGGCGCTGCCGCGCAGGCCGGCGGCCAGCATCCCGAAGCTGAGGTCGGCACCCACGGCGTACGCGCCGGACTTGGACAGCTCGACGGTCGACACGCCGGTGCCGCAGGCGAGGTCGAGGACCCGCTCACCGGGGTGCAGCTGGAGGGCCTTGCGCGTGGCGCTGCGCCAGGCCCGGTCCAGGCCACCGGTCATCAGGGTGTTCATCAGGTCGTAGCGCTTGGCCACGCCGTCGAACATGGCCTGCACCTCGTGCGGCTCCTTGTCGAGGCTGGCGCGTGTGGGTTCGTTCTGCACGCTGGCCACTCTAGCGACGGGGACTACTGTGCGACGTTGTGCACTTCCTCGAGACCCTGCTCAACGCGCACCTGACGATCGGCGGCGTGCCGATCCTCTGGCGCGAGATCATCGGCAACGTGTTCGGCCTCGCCTCGGCGGTCGGCGGAATGCGGCGGGTGGTGTGGGCGTGGCCGGTGGGCATCGTCGGCAACCTGCTGCTGCTCACGGTGTTCCTCGGCGGCGTCTTCCACACGCCCCAGAACCTCGACCTCTATGGGCAGGCCGGCCGTCAGGTGATGTTCCTGGTGGTCTCGGTCTACGGCTGGCGGCAGTGGGCGCGGGCCCGCGCCGCGGGACGGCGGGAACCGGAGGAGACCGACCCGGCGCGGTCGATCGTCGCGGCCGTCGAGCCGCGGTGGGCCACGGCCCGCGAACGGGTCGGGATCGTCGTCGCCGCGGTCGTCCTCACCGTCGCCTTCGGCTATCTCTTCGAGGCGCTCGGGTCGTGGGGGCCGTGGCCGGACGCGTGGATCTTCACCGGCTCGCTGCTGGCGACCTACGGGATGGCTCGCGGGTGGACCGAGTTCTGGCTGATCTGGGTCGGCGTCGACATCGTCGGCGTCCCGCTGCTGCTGAAGGCCGGCTACTACCCGTCGGCCGTGCTCTACATCGTGTACGGCGCGTTCGTCATCTGGGGATTCGTGGTGTGGCTGCGCACCCAGCGGGCACGACCGTCGGTCGTCCCGGCCGCCGAACGGGCTATGACGACGGGTCGTTGATCGCCGCGACGAACGGGTAGCTGCCGGTAGCGGTCTCCTGCACCGCGAACACGAACGGCCTGTCCAGCCGGATCAGCAGCGGCTCCTCGGACGGCCCGGGCGCCGAGCCGACCTCCGCACCACCGGCCGTCGCGGCGGCGCCCTCGGTGCCCTTCTCGGCGACCTTCAGCCAGGCCTCGTGCTGCACGAAGGAGACGTGGGTCTTCTCATCGCTCAGCGCGGAGAAGTCGGCGTGGTCCGGGTCGAATGCGAGGGTGACACCGGCGCCCATCAGCGGCTCGGTGAGCTCGATACGCTGCCGGACCTCGAACACCGGGATCGCCAGCTTCGCCCCGACCTTCTCCCGCGCGATGCCGAGGACCGCCAGGCTGCCGTCGGCCAGGCCGTCGATCGTCTGCGCCATCGCCATGCCGGCCGGTGGCAGCACGAACACCGCCCGGAGCCCGTCGTCCTGGTAGGCCAGCTCGAAGACCGTTGCGCCCTGGGACTGGGCGACCGCGACGGCCCGGTCGTCGTGCATGAAGTCGGTGGTGACCACGCTGCCGTCACCGCGGGTGAACGTCTCCGGGGCGGTGTGGTTCGGGTCGAACTCGGCGGCCCACCGAGCCTTCAGGTAGAGCGCGTTGACCAGGACGGTGACGGTGTCCGTGGTGACCTGGCCCTGCTGCAGCAGCTTGGGGATCTTCTCGTGGGTGCGGCCGGCCACCCACGCGTTGATCGCGGCGGTGGCGGCGTCCGGAGCGGCGAAGTCGGTCGTGTGCGCCGCGACGCCGAAGTACTCCTTCAGCGTGCCGGCGTACGGGGCCTTGACCGGGAACGACTCGTCGGTGAACGCGGCGTTGGCCAGGTCGAAGGTGGCGTGCTGCAACGCCCGCACCGCGGTGATCTCCGCGTTGGCGCCGGCGCGCAGCTCGTCCACCGACGAGCAACCCAGCAGCGCGGCGAGCTGGCCGGCCGTCTCGCCCCGGGCACCCTGCGCGACGAGCGCGAGGCACTGGCTGATCGACAGCGGCGACACGACGCTGCTCTGGTCGCCAGCTTCGGCCTGCGCCGCCGCCAGCATCGTCAGGGCGAAGGCCAGGCTGCCGCCCTGATAGCTCGTCGCGCCGGGGTCGTCGGCGGCGAGCTCGACGCTCGGACCGCTCGGGTCCTCGGCGGCGGGGTCGGGCCGCGGCGTGCGCGGTCGGTCGCCGTCGGCGCAGGCCGCGAGCGCGACGAGCGCGACGGCGCCGGCGAGCCCGAGCATGCCGCGCCGGGTGTAGGTCTGCATGGCGAAGCCCCTCAGAACGGTCACGGGTCGTTCCTGGGACCCCGGGACCGGCCCGGCGGTTCCGCGTTACTTCGCCTCGGGGTCGGGCTGGTGGAGCCCGAAGACGTTGCCTTCGGTGTCGAGGTAGTAGCCCTGCCACGCCATCCCGGGCAGCGCGGCCTTCGGCATGGCGACCTGGCCGCCGGCGGCGAGGATCTTCTCGTGCGTGGCGTCGTAGTCGCCACAGCCGAGCGTCAGGACGGCGCCGTTGACCGGGGCGCCGGGTCCTGCCGCGCCGGCGGGCCGCTGCATGATGGCGCCGTTGATGCCCGGCGTGCCCTCTTCGCCCGTGGTGGCGCCGAAGTACGGCATGCCGGCGAACTGGCTCCAGTCCTCGAACGTCCAGCCGAACACGCTGCCGTAGAAGGCAGTTGCGCGGGCGACGTCGTCCGCGTGGATCTCGAAGTGGATGGGTCGGCTCATGGGTCCTCCACGAAGGTCTCTCACCGACCGTACGGCGCGAGGGTCGCGCCGGCCACCGCGATACCGCGTGCCTCCCGAGCCGCGGCCGGCCGCCCGAACGTCCTAGGCTGTCTGGCATGCATTCCACCGCGGGCGTCGTGCGCTCCCAGCACATCGCGGACCTCGCGGAGCTGGCCCTGCGGGCGCCGTCCGCGCAGGTCCTGGCCTGGCTGCGGCACGGCCGGGGGCTGCTCGGCTGGGGCGAGGTGGCGCGCGCCACCTTCACCGGCCCCGACGCGCTGCGCGAGGGCTCGGCGTGGTTCAGCGATCAGGTGCGCAGGGTGACCGTGGAGGACGACGTCCGACGCCCCGGCAGCGGGCCGATCGCGTTCGTCAGCGGGGCGTTCACGCCGGAGCGCGACGAGTCGGTGTTCGTCATCCCGAGCGCCGTGCTCGGCCGCGACGAGTTCGGTTCGTGGATGACGTACCTCGACGAGCCGCCGGCGATCCCCGAGCCGATCCGCCTGACCGGGCCCGAGCACGTCACGTACACGCCCGGTGCGCACACCCCGGAGCAATGGCGTGGCCTCGTCGCGGACGTCGTCGAGCGCATCACCCGCGGCGACCTGGACAAGGCGGTGCTCTCCCGCGACGTCCTCGCGACCGCCGACGCGCCGATCGACCCCCGCTGGCTGCTGGCCCGGCTCACCGCGCTGTACGACTCGTGCTGGACCTACAGCGTCGACGGGCTGGTCGGCGCCACCCCCGAGCTGCTGCTGCGGCTGTCCGACGGGCACGTCTACTCACGGGTGCTCGCCGGGACCGAGTGGGGCGACGGCGCCGTGGAGCGGCTGCGCTCGCCGAAGAACCTCGAGGAGCATGCCTACGCCGCGTCGTCCGCCGCGGCGGCGCTGGAGAAGGTGACCATCCGGCTCGACCTGCCCGGCGAGCCGAAGATCCTGGCGCTGCCGAACGTCAGCCACCTCGCGACCGAGATCCGCGGCGACGTCGCGGACGGCGTAACCGCGTGTGACGTGGCGGCCGCGATGCACCCGACCGCGGCCGTCGGCGGCACGCCGACCGAGATCGCCTGCCGGGTGATCAGCGAAGTCGAGGGCCGCAGCCGAGGGCGGTACGCCGGACCGGTCGGCTGGATCGACGCGCACGGTAACGGCGAGTTCGGCATCGCGTTGCGCGGCGGCCAGCTCGAGGACGAGCGGACGATCCGGCTGTACGCCGGCTGCGGCGTGGTGGCCGGCTCCGACCCCGCCGTCGAGCTCGCCGAGTCCGAGAACAAGCTGGTCGCGATGAAGAGCGCCCTGGGCGACTAGTAGGACGTGCTGCGAATTCGCCACGGGGTCGCGGCATTAAGATCGCACCAGACGGTCGTGCCCCTGCGGCCGCAGCACAGCACCGGAGGTTCGCGTGATCGGCTCTCGAGTCCTGTCCGTGGGGCACTACCAACCGCCCCGGGTGGTCACTAACCACGAGCTGGCGGAGATCGTCGACACCAACGACGAGTGGATCCAGCGCCGGGTCGGCATCCGGGAGCGCCGGTGGGCCGCTCCGGAGGAGACCGTCGACGTCATGGCGGCGAAGGCCGCGCGCGACGCCTTGCAGAAGTCCGGCACCCCGATCACTGACATCGACACCGTCATCGTGGCGACCTGCTCGGCGTTCGACCGGTCCCCGAACATGGCCGCCCGGGTGGCTCTCTCCCTCGGCATGCAGAACAACCCGGCGACCATCGACGTGAACACCGCCTGCTCGGGATTCCCGCACGCCATCGCGATCGCGCAGCAGGCGATCGCCTTCGGCTCCACCAAGACCGCGTTGGTGATCGGCTCGGAGAAGCTCTCTGACGTCACCGACTACAACGACCGCACGACCTGCGTGCTGACCGCCGACGGCGCCGGCGCGATGGTGGTCACGGCGTCCGAGGACCAGCAGATCTCCCCCGTCGTGTGGGGGTCGGTCCCCGAGATGGGCGACGCCGTCCGCATCGAGCGCAGCAACGACGACAAGTTCGCGCAGAACGGCCAGGCGGTGTTCCGCTGGACGACGACGCAGCTGCCGAAGATCGCCAAGGAAATCCTCGCCCGCGCCGGCCTCGAGCCGCAGGACGTCGGAGTCATCGTGCTGCACCAGGCCAACCTGCGCATCATCGAGCCGCTGGCCCGGAAGATCGGCGCCGAGCAGGCGCTCGTCGCCACCGACGTCACCGAGTCGGGCAACACCTCCGCCGCGTCGATCCCGCTCGCGCTGTCCAAGCTGATGGAGTCCAACCCGATCCCGTCGGGCACGCCGGTGCTGATGTTCGCCTTCGGTGGCGGCCTGTCGTACGCCGGCCAGGTCATCCAGGCACCGTAGCGCCCCGCGCGCTGACGGAATGATCGGGCGAACAGCAGCGGTTGGGGAGGGCGCAGTGGCTTCGGAGTCTCGGGCGGAAAGGCTGCGCTGGGTCGTTGAGCTGTCGCGGGAGCCACTGCGGGCGATCGAAACGGTGCCGCTGAAGTCGTATTCCAAGTGGGCGCGTGGTACCGCTATCGCCGCTGGTCTCATCTTGTTCTCTTCGGTGGCGAATGCGGGCTCGGCCAAGTACTCCGGCGGCGACCTCGTCCGCATGTTCGTCGTCGGCCTGGTCGTCGGTGCAATCTCTCTCTACTTGACGATTCGCATCCGCCGAGTCAATGCCGCTCTGGCTGCGCACAAGCAGAAGTGGTCGCCGATCTTCCACTACTTCGAGAGCCTGCCCAACCGGCCTGTGACGCTGGAGGACGCCGCCGCCGCGAACGCCATCGATGTCGCGTACTGGATAGCGCATACGAAGGTGTGGCAGCACCCTGACCTGCTCGACAAGCACGACGCGCGACTGGACCTGCTCACCGAATTGCACGCGGTCCTCGATGCCGCACAGGACATCGCTGCCGTCCGCAGGACCGTTGGGAAGCGCACTGCCTCGTACGCCGACCAGTGGCAGACGGATATCGATGCCTTGGACCGGCTCGCTCGGCAAGTGCAGGACCGCGTGAGCATCCTGCATCAGTACCGCGAGACGATCGCTCGGATCATGGCCACGATGGATGACGTCGCCGACCAACAACGTCGCCGTGCGGCAGCGTCAGCGGTCGACGACCTCGTCCGGCGCCGCGGCGGTGACGAGATGCTGACCCGAGCAGCCGCTTTGCGGGCGGCGGACATCGCGTCGAGCGAACCCCGCGTGGCGGCGTACCTTCGGGCCGCTCACGACGTCAAGAGCATCTTCGATACCCCGTTCGTGATCACGAGGTAGGGCTCCTAGTCAGCTGATCGTCGCCTTGACCGCGCCGACGACCCGCGCGGTGAACGCCTGCCGACGCTGGCGTTCGTCCTCGCGCGAGATCGGCACCTCGAGGACGCGGATGCCCGCGGGCCGCTCGCCCAGCGCCGATCGCAGTTCCTCGCGGGTCGTGCATCGCTGATATGTCGTCGATGTGGCGGCGCACAGCTTCTCGATGCTCGTGCCGTGCGGGGTGCCGAAGACGCGTTCGAAGTGCTCGGCATAGTCCGGCGCACCCTGCTCCAGGCTGGCGAAGATCGCCCCGCCGTCGTTGTTGAGGACGACGATGGTCAGGTCGGGCCGCGGCTCTGCCGGGCCGATGACGAGGCCGGTCGTGTCGTGGAGGAACGCCAGATCGCCGAGCAGCGCGGTGGCCGAGCTCTCCGGATCTGCCGCCTGCGCGGCGAGTGCGGCACCGACGGACGTCGAAACGAGACCGTCGATGCCGGCCGCACCGCGGTTGACCACGACCCACTGCGCGCTGCGGGTGGACCGCTCGTCGAGGTCGCGGATGGGGTTGGACGACGCGACGACGAGCAGGTCGGGGGCCGAGGCGGCGACGACGGCTGTCGCCGCGCCGGCGTCGAAGGTGGCGGCGGTCTCGGCGTCGATCTGCCGCGCCGCTGCGACGTCGGCCGCGCGCCACGCCTCGGCGTACTCGCGGTCCACCGTGCCCGCGATGGTGAGGCTGGACGCCCGCAGCGCGGGGGATCCGGTCTGCAGCGGGTTGATCAGGCTGGGGTCGTCGCTGACCACCGTGACGGCGACGTCCGGCCTCGACGCCAGCGCCGGGATGGGCCGGCTCAGGGTCGGCCGCCCGACGATCAACAGATGGTCGGGCCGGCGTTCGTCGACCAGGCCGGACCGCAGCAGGAAGGCGCCGGCCCGCAGGCATGCCGGACCGGCGGAGGCCAGCGCGCTGCCCGCCTCCACGTGCACCGGGTAGCCGGCGGCGACGGCGCTGCGGATCGCCGAGCGGGCGAGCAGCTCGCCGCACTCGGCGACGACCACGAGGGCCCGTTCGGGCAGCGCGATCTCGGCCGCGGCGGCCGCGACGGGCAGCGGGTCCGCCTCCTCGCCGTCCTGGATGGGGGTGATGAAGTCGAGGTCGTCGGGCACCAGCGGCGGGGTGAGCCCGAGGTCGATCTGCACGGGGCCGGGACCGGCCGGTGACGTGGTCATCGCGAGAATGCCGCTGTGCAAGGTGGCGTCCCACGTCTCGGGCCGCTGGTCGTCGACGTGCACGGCGAGCCGGGCGGCGTCCCCGTACAGGCCCACCTGCTTGATGGTCTGGTTGGCGCCGGTGCCGAGCATGAACAGCGGCCGGTTGGCGGTGACGACGGCCATCGGGGTGAGCGACAGGCTCGCCTCGATCACCGCCGGATGGAAGTTCGCCGCCGCGGTGCCGGACGTCGACACCACCGCCGTGGGTAGGCCGCTGCCCTTGCCGAGCCCGAGCGCGAGGAACGCCGCCGTGCGCTCGTCGATGCGTACGTGCAGGCGCAGCAGCCCCCGGCTCTCGGCCTCGGCGAGCTCGAGCGACAGCGGCGTGTTGCGGGATCCGGGCGACAGCACGAAGTCGCGCACGCCCGCCAGCAGCAGGGCGCGGATGGTGGATCTCGCCAGGTCGACGGCGCTCACCCCATCACCTCCTGGACGTCGGCTATACGTGCGATCCAGCGTTCACGGGTCTCGTCGTCGGCGCGGATGTCGTCGAGCAGGTCGGGGACCGGACGCCGCGCCGGCACGGCGATCGCGCCGTCGCGGGCGATCAGCCGGCTGGAGCAGGCGTCGCGGGTGAGCAGCGTGCCGGTGTTCAGACCGGCGGCGTACGGCAGCTTGGGGAGGGCCGCAGCGACCGCGATCGACATCGCCAGCCCGACTGAGGTCTCGAGCGCGGAGGAGACCACGAGCGGCAGGGTCAGCTGCTCCGCGAGCCGCAGCGTCGCCCGCACTCCGCCTAGGGGCTGGACCTTGATGACGGCGATGTCGGCGGCGTCCTTGCGCTGCACCAGCAGCGGGTCCTCAGCGCGGCGGATCGACTCGTCGGCCGCGATGGGGACGCTGACGCGGCGGCGTACCGCGGCGAGGTCGTCGACCGTGGGGCACGGTTGCTCGGCGTACTCGAGCCCGCCGGCGGCCTTGTTGATGGCGCCGATTGCGGCGGCGGCGGTGTCGACGTCCCACCCGCCGTTGGCGTCGATGCGGATGCGGCCCTCGGGACCGAGTGCGGCACGGACGGCGGCCACCCGGTCGAGGTCGTCGGCAAGCGACTGTCCCGGCTCGGCGACCTTCACCTTCGCCGTCTTGCAGCCGCCCGAGCCCAGCACGATCGCGGCCGCGCGCTCGGCGTCGACCGCGGGCACCGTGCAGTTGACCGGGATCGCGTCGCGCACCGGCTCCGGGAAGGGGTGCTCGGCGGCGTCCTGGGCGGCCCGCAGCCACGGCACGCACTGCTGCGGGTCGTAGTCGAGGAAAGGCGAGAACTCCACCCAGCCGGCCGGGCCCTCCCACAGCACGCCCTCGCGCACGGTGATCCCGCGGAACCGGTTCCGCATCGGGATCGCGTAGACGACGACGTCGTGGGGCATCCCTGAACCCTAACCCGCCCCGCACGGCCTCACCCACGGTCGTCGAGCGAGGGAGCGCCAGCGACCGACGTCGAGACGCCGGAGCCGTCGCGACGCCGCGACGTTGCCCCACGGTCGTCGAGCGAGCCGGAGCGCCAGCGAAGGCGACGTCGAGACGCCGCAACACTCCCCATGGTCGTCGAGCAAGGGCGAGGAACGAGCCCGATGTCGAGACGCCGGGAGGTCCTAGTCGGACTTGTCGTCGCCGCCGAAAAGGCTCCTTGCGCCCTTGGCAAATGAACGGGACAGGAATCCCGAGACCTCCGCGGCGCGGTCGAGCGTCTCACCGCCGACGCGCTTCGCGAACTCGACGCCCTCTGCGCCGACTTCGAGCGCATCATCGAGCGCCTCCCCGGCTGCGTCCGACCACGCCTTCGAATCGAACGATGACCCGTCCGACTCGATACCGAGCTGCCGCCGGAAGTCGTGAACATCGTCCGCGACATGGTTGCTCGATCGCACCGCGGCCGGCGCAGACATGGGGTTCAGAAGCACCTTCGAGTTGGCCAGCTCCGCAGCCGCGCTGATGCGATTGAGCAAGCCGGCCGTCGTGACGGAGATCGCCTCGAGCCGCCGGGACCGGTTGACCGCCAGCGCCTCGCGATGGTTGTCAAGATCCTCCGGCGCTGCGTCCAGCACGCGGTCGAGTTCGAGTACCGCGATCGCATCACGAAGCTGAAAGCTGCGAGCAAGCAAGGCCAGCCAGCTGTTCGCCTTCGCCTCGATTTCCTTCACCGTTTCCGCGATGTCGCCGATGCCGGTCTTGCCTTCGAGCTTTGTCGCCAGGGCGTCGAGCTGCCGGAGCGCATATGCCTGCGTGCGCGCAATCGTCGACGTGGTGGCGTTGACCTTCGACCAGGTGACGTCGTTGACGCCGCCGGAGTGCTCGCGGATCGTCATGGCGTCCTCGATGTCGAACCCGACGCCGATGAGGTCCGCCCACACCGCATCCTCCTGGGCCCGCAGAACGTCATTGAGCTTCTCGTCGATCCTGGCGAGGTACTCGGTGATCTCCGACATCGTCTGCTCCATTGCGAGCTGAGCCATCAGCCCCGCGGCTCCGGATAGCAGTGCTGGATTGGTGAACGCGGCGCGGACGTCGTACTCGAGAAGGCCCTTGATTCGGCCCTTGTCAGTCACGACGAGTCGGCGAACATGATCCGCGGACCCCTTCATCTTGGAGTACTTGTCGAAGGCGTCGGCCGACTCCTTGGTTAGCTTCACCCATCGGCCATAGGTGGCCCCGACTTCTTGCCCGGTCTGGACGAGGTTCGCCGCCGTGCGTATGGACGGGCCCAGTCTGCTAAGTCCGAGGTCCTTGGATTCGAGATCATTGGACTCGAGGAAGCGCTCAACCGCCGTTGGGCTGCCGATGACGGCCAAGCCGTCCCCGTCATTGATGAGTTCGATCTCGTCGCTCATTCATGGCTCCTTCAAAGGTTATTCGCGAGGATATTGCGATCGGGAGTCTCGTGTGGCCCAAAAAGCCCTCAGATCGAGTGCTTCGGGGCCTACCGGCCGAATCGCGGCGCCATCTCTTCCATCTGGTTCATGACCTCCGCGGCCGCCTGCCGCTGCATGTCCGGCGGATATCCGTGCTCCTGGGAGCCGCATGATCGTGGTCCGCAGCTTGGCGCGGATGTCTTCTCGCGAGACATCGGCGTTTCTCAGCGCACACTCGAGAAGTCTCGTCAAGCGCACGGCCCCGCTTATGGGGACAACTCGGGGCTTGTGGACAGCCGGGTCGAGCCGGGTTTCTGGTCGGTGCCGGGTCGTAGATTGCAGGCATGACAGCGATCGGGTGGGTGAGCACCGCCGGGGACGACGAGCACCGCGAGCGTGCCCACGCCGCCGCGCCCAGCCCGGCGCAGCGGGTGCTGGGCGGCGTGATCGCCCGCGCCCTCGACCTCGCCGACACCCTCGACCCGGGCTCGGGCGGAGGCGCGGGCTACGCGGCCGCGATCGCCGGCCTGGACGTGCTGGAATCGCTGGCCTCGGCCGTGGAGGCGGCGAAGGCGCGGCTGATCGTCGAGGCGCACGCCCACGCCCACCAGATGCTCGCCCGCGACGACGTCACGCCCGGGCAGCGCCGCACCCACCCCGACGGGACGACCGAGAGCGTGCTGAGCCGCACCCAGATCACCGCCATCGAC
>NZ_WBKP01000058.1 GCF_009602465.1 Cumulibacter manganitolerans
GCGCCGGCGCCGACGGCCCGCCACGGGGCGCCGTCCACGCCCCGGTCCGGCGGCGTCCCGCCTGTACCGCAGCAACCGAGCGCCCAGCAACCGAGCGCTCAGCAGCCAAGCGCCCAGCGGCCGGCGCCGCCGCCCGGCGGGCCGGTCCAGGCGCCGTCGATAGTGCCGCTCGACCTCGACCAGGCCGCGCTGGTCAGGCCGCGCAAGGAGGCGCCGGCGAACGGCTGGCGTCGGGCGGTCTACAAGGCTTCGTTCGGAGGGATCAACCCCGGAATCTCCCGCGAGCAGAGCGAGAAGAACGCCCTGGTCGAGCGGATCCGCACGCCGATCAGGGGCTGCCACAAGATCGCCGTCGTGAGCTTGAAGGGCGGCATCGGCAAGACCACCACGACGTCCTGTCTGGGGCTCACGCTGGCGCACTACCGGGGCGACCGGGTCGTCGCGCTCGATGCGAACCCCGACGCCGGGACGCTGGCCGAGCGGCTCACCGGCGTCACCGACGTGTCGGTGCGCGATCTGCTGGAGAACCTCGAGCAGGTCCAGTCCTTCACCGACATCTCGCGGTACATGTCGCTGGCCAACCGCCTGCAGGTGCTCGCCTCCGACCAGGACGCCGAGGTCAGCGAGGCGTTCGACGCCGAGCAGTACACGCGGGTGACTGCGCTGCTGTCGAGGTACTACAACGTGATCCTCACCGACTCCGGCACCGGCATGCTGCACTCGGCGATGCGCGGCACCCTCGAGGCGGCGGACTCGCTCGTGGTGGTCGGCGCGCCGAGCGTCGACGGGTCCTCGCGCGCGGCGAAGACGCTCGACTGGCTGGTCGCGCACGGCTACGGCGATCTCGTCTCGGGTGCCGTGGCGGTGATCTCCTCGGTACGCGAGAAGTCGGACTCGGTGGACATGGAGGTGCTGCGCAACCACTTCGGGGCGCGCTGCCGGGCGGTCATCGAGATCCCGTACGACCCGCACCTGGTCATCGGCGGGCGGATCGACATGTCGCAGATCCGGCCCCGGACCGAGCGTGCCTACCTGGAGCTGGCGGCGGCGGTCGCCGACGGATTCCGCCGCCCCCGCTGAGCCGCCAGCGCACTGCGTCCCCACGGTCGTCGAGCGGGTTCACCCCACGGTCGAAGGTCCAGCGAGCGAGGAACGAGCGACGTCGAGACGTGGTGACCTCGCAGCGCGGCGCACGGCGTCTCGACGTCGCCTGCGCCTAGCGGCTCCGGCTCGCTCGACGACCGTTCAGGGGCGCCGTCGTCGCGAGCCTCCGCGGTCGTCGGGCGGGTCCTCCCACGGTCGTGAAGGGCCTCCACGGTCGTCGGGCGGGTTCACTCCCACGGTCGTCGGGCGGGTTCACCCCGCGGTCGTCGGGCGGGTTCACTTCCACGGTCGTCGAGCGAGCGAGGAACGAGCGACGTCGAGACGTGGTGACCTCGCAGCGCGGCGCACGGCGTCTCGACGTCGCCTGCGCCTAGCGGCTCCGGCTCGCTCGACGACCGTTCAGGGGCGCCGTCGTCGCGAGCCTCCGCGGTCGTCGGGCGGGTCCTCCCACGGTCGTGAAGGGCCTCCACGGTCGTCGGGCGGGTTCACTCCCACGGTCGTCGGGCGGGTTCACCCCGCGGTCGTCGGGCGGGTTCACTTCCACGGTCGTCGAGCGAGCGAGGAACGAGCGACGTCGAGACGTGGTGACCTCGCAGCGCGGCGCACGGCGTCTCGACGTCGCCTGCGCCTAGCGGCTCCGGCTCGCTCGACGACCGTGACAGGACTCGGCGAACCGGGCGTCACCAGCCGTAGTCACGAGAAGCGACTGTAGACCCGGGGGACGGGTCCGCGGCAGCCGGTATTTCGATAGACTAACGACCTCTGCTGCTCCACCGATATGCGGTGATCTTGTCTTGGCCTCTTCCTCTCCTGCCCGTCGCTTTCGGCGTCCGGCGAGCGTGCGCACGGTCGTGCTCGTGCTCAGCCTGTGCGGCCTCACGGTGTCGCTACAGCAGACTTCGCTGGTTCCGGCGCTCGCCGACCTGCACCACAGCCTGCACACCACGCCCGAGAACGTCTCGTGGATCATCACCGCGACCCTGCTGACCAGCGCCGTCAGCATGCCGATCATCTCGCGGCTGGCCGACATGTTCGGCAAGCGGAAGATGCTGCTGCTGTGCCTCGGGCTGGTGACCGTCGGCTCGCTGGTCGGCGCGCTGGGCGGCTCGCTGATGGTCGTGCTGATCGGTCGCGCGCTGCAGGGCGCGAGCTTTGCGATCGTGCCGGTCGGTATCAGCGTCATGCGTGACCTGCTTCCCCGGGAACGCATCGGGACGGCGGTCGCGGTCATGAGCGCGACGCTCGGCATCGGTGGCTCGGTCGGCATGCCGCTCGGGGGCCTGGTGTACAGCCACTTCGGGGTGAACGCCGTGTTCCTGCTCAGTGCGGTCGTCGGGGTCGTGCTGATCGCCGCGATCCTGCTCGTCGTGGACGAGTCCACGATCCGCTCGCCCGGCCGGGTCGACTATGTCGGGTCGGTGCTGCTGTCCGGTGCGCTGCTCGCGCTGCTGCTGGCGATCTCGAAGGGCGCCACCTGGGGGTGGACCAGCGGGCTCACCCTGGGGCTGTTCGCCGCGGCCGTCGTCCTCGTCGCCATCTGGATTCCCTACGAGCTCCGGCTGACCCAGCCGTTGGTCGACCTGCGGACGATGGCGCGTCGTCCGGTCCTGATCACCAACACCGCGACCGTGCTGGTCGGGTTCAGCATGTTCGGCCAGCTGCTCGGCACTATGCAGCTGCTGACGCTGCCCGAGGGAGCGGGACCCGGGTTCGGCTTCACCCCGCTCGGGGCCGGGTTGTTCCTGCTGCCGTCCGGGGCCGTCATGGTGCTGCTGGCACCGGTGTCGGCGTCCATCTCGCACCGGTTCGGCGCCAAGACGACGCTGTTGACCGGTGGCTCGTTGATCGTCGTCGGGTACGCGGCGATGATGCCGTTCAGCCAGTCGGTCTCGTGGCTGCTGATCGGCTCGTGCGTGACCAGCGCGGGCGTCGCCCTGGCGTACGCCGCGATGCCGACGTTGATCATGCGCGCGGTACCGGTCACCGAGACGGCCTCCGCCAACGGGCTCAATGCGCTGCTGCGCTCGATCGGCACCTCGTCGTCGTCGGCCGTCGTGGCCATGGTCCTGGCGGCCTTCGTCGTCCCCGCCGGGAACGAGCTGGTTCCTTCGGCGTCGGCGTTCCTGTGGGTCTTCGCGATCTCGGGCGTCGCGGCGGCGGCCGGCACGCTGGTCGCACTGCTGCTGCCGCGGCATCGCGCGGACCTCACCGACGAGGAGGCGTTCGCCGAGATCCGCGACCCGGGTGCGGCGTACGACCCGCCGCAGGTCGCCGCCGAGCGCCAGGAGATCGAGGAAGAGATCGCGGCGGGCAGGGCCCGCCACCACTAGCGAGGCGCCGCCGGGCACTCGCCGACAGCCCGTGTCGGTTCCGTCGGGCACGATGGCGCGCATGGCTGACTGGGACTCGATCACCGCGGCGATCGCCGCGGCGCAGTCCGGCGATCCGGACGGCCGCGCGGTGCTGCTGCGCCAGTGGGCCGCCACGACACCGGAGCAGCACGCGCACCGCTGCGTGCTCGCGCACTTCCTCGCCGACACGCAGCGGGACGTCCTCGACGAGCTCGCCTGGGACCAGCGGGCGCTCGCGGAGCACGCGCACGTCACCGACGCCGATCTGCTGCCGATCGAGGTCGCGTCGGCCCGCGGGTTCCTGCCCTCGCTGCACCTCAACGTCGCCGACGCGCTGCGCCGATCGGGCAACCTTCAGGGCGCGGGCCGGCACCTCGACCTGGCGCTCGGAGCGACGGACGCCCTCGACGACTCGCCGTACGCCGACCTCGTCCGCGCCGGGATCGGCCGGCTCGCCGAGCGGCTGGCGCAGTGACACGGCGCCGCCCCGCGATCGGGCGGCGGGAACAACTCGCGCCGGCCGGTCGCTGTACCTGAGGACCACATCGCAGATCCGCGAGGAGAACCGCATGAGCAAGCTCGACCAGATCCTTCGCAAGGCCCAGTCCTTCGCGCAGCGCAATCCCGACAAGGTCGCGAAGTACGCCGAGAAGGCCGGCACGTTCGTCAACAAGCGCACGCAGGGCAAGTACGCGGGCCAGATCGACGGAGCGCTGAACCGGCTCGACGCGTTCACCGGGAAGCCGCGGCGCCGGCCGGACAACGACGGGCAGGCCGGCGGCAGCTGGTAGCCGGGACCCGGGGGCCCGGGCGTCGTACGAGGTGGGCTCGCCTACCGCGCGGTCGCCTGGGCCAGCCGTAGCTGGACGTTGTTGCAGGCCTCGCAGGTGTCCGCGGGAATGACCCCCCACCGCATCAGCCAGCCGAAGACGTAGCAGCCGGCGCAGAAGCCGACGACCGACTCCAGCAGCGCGAACGCCAGGAGGACGCCCATCAGCACGGCGGCGACGACGGTGGCGCCGAATCCGATTGCCGCGACGGACGCCGCCGTGGTGAACAGGAAGCCGATCGCCTGGGCGAAGCGCTTCGGGGGCCCGGGCACGATCTTGGGCGTGCCGAGCCGCGGCGCGATCACGCGGGTCGCCAGCTGTCCGAGCGGGCTGAAGCGCGGACCGGCGAGAACCCGCAGCGCGAAGCCGATCGCCATGACCACCGGCACCCACCGCCAGCCGGTGACCAGCGCCAGCACCGCCAGCACGACGACGCCGCCGGCGACCGAGCGCGCAGCCTTCTCATTGACCTCGCGCGGGAACCCCACCAAGTTGCTCATGCTAACAGTTTAACTCTCAACAACCGATCGCGCCGCGGGAGCCGCCCAGACGGGTCTGCGCTTCTCCACGAACGCGCGCAGCGCCTCCTGCCCGTCCGGGCTCGAGAACGCGGTGCACAGCGCCTCCACCTGGTTCTCCACCGACCGCCGGTAGTCCAGGTCGTACTGCCGGACGAACGCGCTGCGCGCGAGAGCCATCAGCTGCGGTGACTTGGCCGCGAGCGCGCGGCCGAGGTCGATGGCCTTCTCGCGGACCTGCGCGCGCGGCACCGCGTAGTTGATCAGCCCGCGACGCTCCGCCTCGGCGGCCGACATGGGCTCCCCGCCGATCAGCATCTCGAACGCCTTGGCGCGGCCGATCTGCCGCGGCAGGTGCGCGTTGTGGATCGCGGCGATGAAGCCGACGTTGATCTCCGGGTAGCCGAGGTCGGCGTCGTCCGCGGCGACGACCATGTCGCAGGTGACGGAGATCGTCATCCCGGCGCCCCGCGCGGGCGCGTTGACCGCGGCGATCGTCGGCTTCGACAGGCCGTACTGCACGTCCATCGTGCCGATGTAGAGGCGACGGATGAACGCGCGCATCGACAGGACGTCGGTCGTGGCCGCCCACCGCAGATCCATGCCACCGCAGTAGACCTTCTCCAGGCCGCTGGTCAGCACGATCGCGCCCACCTCGCGGTCGGCGTCCGCCCGCCGCAGCCCGCCGTGCAGCGCGTCGAGCATCGCATCGTCGAGGGCGTTCACCGGTGCCTTGCGCATGGACAGCACGGCGACTCGATCGACGACCTCGTAGCCGATCAGCTCGGGGTCGGGCGTGCTCGGCGTGGTCATACGGCATCTCCTCGGGACGGCGACGGACAGCTCGGTCACCCCAGGATGCCAGCCCGCCGCCGCGACCTCGGCATGCAGGTCGCCGGCCGATGGCTCTGCGGTGCGACCGCGCGCTCGCCGCGGCGACCCCGGGCCGGCCCGCGGCTACGATTGCCCGATGGAGTTCCGTCGCATCACCGGCATGCCGCCGTACGTCTTCACCATCATCGACTCGCTCAAGGTCGAGGCGCGGCGAGCCGGGATCGACATCATCGACCTCGGCTTCGGGAACCCCGACCTCCCCTCGCCGCAGATCGCCGTGGAGAAGCTCGCCGAGGCCGCGCACAACGCCCGCAACCACCGCTACTCGAGCTCGCGTGGCCTGCCGAACCTGCGCAAGGGCTTCGCGGACCTGTACAAGCGTCGGTTCGACGTCGACCTCGACCCCGACACGGAGGTCATCTCGACCATCGGGGCGAAGGAGGGCTTCAGCCACCTGATGTGGGTGCTGCTGCAGCCCGGCGACGCCGCCCTGGTGCCGGCACCGTCGTACCCGATCCACATCTGGGGCCCCCTGTTCGCCGGCGCGGCGGTCCGGGAGATCGCGATGGGCACCGACCAGGACCTCTTCGGCAACATCGTCGAGGCCTACGAGTACTCCTGGCCCAAGCCGCGGGTCATCGTGCTCTCCTTCCCGCACAACCCCACCACGGCGACGGTCGACCTGGACTTCTTCCAGCGGGTCGTCGACTTCGCCCGGGAGCGGGAGATCGTCGTCGTCCACGACAACGCGTACGCCGACCTCGGCTTCGACGGCTGGGAGCCGCCCTCCATCCTGCAGGCGGACGGCGCCAAGGAGTGCGCCGTCGAGCTGTACTCCATGACGAAGTCGTTCTCGATGGCCGGCTGGCGGATGGCGTTCCTCGCCGGCAATCGCGAGGTGGTCGCGGCCCTGCAGAAGCTCAAGTCGTACCTGGACTACGGGGCCTTCCAGCCGATCCAGATCGCCGCGACGGTGACCCTGCAGGAGCGGCGGACTTCCCCCGAGAGGTGCAGCCAGTCTACCAGTCCCGGCGCGACGCACTGGTCAAGGGCCTGAACGAGATCGGCTGGACGGTCGCCGCACCCAAGGGCACGATGTTCCTCTGGGCGCCCATTCCCGAGCCGTACAAGCAGATGGGCTCGGTCGAGTTCGCCTCGATGCTGGTGAAGGAGGCGCACGTGGCGGTGTCGCCCGGCGTCGGCTTCGGCCCCGGCGGCGAGGGCAACGTGCGGTTCGCCCTCATCGAGAACGAGGCGCGCATCCGGCAGGGCATGCGCGGCCTGCGCAAGGCGCTGACCCGGCTCGGCTAGCGAGCCGGACCAGGACGACGAGAGGATCCACATGGGCAAGATTGTGCTGTTCGGAGCGACCGGCTACACCGGCGAGCTCACCGCGGAGGCGCTGAAGAGGCGCGGCGCGCGCGCAGTCCTCGCCGCGCGCAGCGAGCAGAAGCTCGCCGAGCTGGTCGCGCGCCTCGAGGTCGACTGGCCCACCGCGGTCGCCGACATCGCCGATTCGGCATCGCTCGAGGCGCTTCTGGAGCCCGGCGACGTGCTCATCTCGACCGTGGGGCCGTTCGTGCGCTGGGGCTCGGTCGCCGCCGACGCGGCCGTGCGCACCGGGGCACACTACGTCGACTCGACCGGCGAGGGCGCGTTCATCCGCGACATCTTCGAGAACTACGGGCCCCGCGCCGAGGCCGCGGGCATCACGATGCTGACGGCGCTGGGCTACGACTGGGCGCCCGGCAACGTCGCCGGAGCGATCGCTGCCGACGCGGACCCCTCCGTGACGTCGATCAAGGTCGGGTACTTCAACGGCGGCAAGCCGGGCAAGGGCAGCATGTCGGGCGGCACCATGGCCTCGAGCGCCGGCGCGATGTTCTACCCGTCGTACGCGTTCCTCGACGGGCAGGTCGTCACCGAGCGGACGGCGACGCGCAAGCACGACTTCGGCGAGGTCGATCCCGGCGTCCCGGCGCGCGGGTTCAGCGTAGGCTCCTCCGAGGCCCTGTCCCTTCCCCGGGTCTACCCGCAGCTGAAGAACGTCGACGTGTACCTGGGGTGGAACGACCCCGACAAGGTCCAGGCGCAGGCCGCCGCGCTCGAGCCGCTGCTGGCCGACGAGGCGAGCCGCGCGCGGCTGATGGCCGAGTCGGAGGCGAGGACGCCGGGGTCCACCGGCGGCCCGGACGCCGAGACGCGCGCCCAGTCGTACGCCGTGATCCTCGCCGAGGGCGCCGACGAGAACGGTGCGGTCGTGAGCCGGGTACGGCTCACCGGCGTCAACGGCTACGACTTCACCGCCGCGTTCATCGCGCTCGTCGCCGAGAAGCTGCTCGCCGGAGAGGTGACCCGACGCGGCGCGATCGGACCGGTGGAGGCGTTCGGGCTCGAGAAGGCCGCCGCGTACGCGGCGGAGGCGGGCATCGCCCGCGAGTGACCTGGCGGGTGCCTAGCCGGTGTGCGTCTCGGGCGACATCTCCGGGCCGACGACAGTGGGCAGCGGACGCTTCGCCGTACGCCCGTCGCCCATCGACTCACCCCGGCGGTGCCGTCGCACGAAGGGGATGAAGTAGTCGCGCAGCCAGGCCCGGTCGCCGGCCCGCCGCTGCCACCAGGTGCCGAGGTCGGCCGGCGGCAGCGGCCGCGCCCACGACTCGTCGAAGCCCGGGAGCCCCAGGGTGTACGCCAGGCCGAGAGCGATGCGCTGGTGCCCGAGGCTGGTGCCGTGCAGCCGGTCGGCGTGCCACAGCCGGGGGTCCACCCCGACCGGATGCGCGGCGACGTCGAGCACCCGGACGCCGAAGCGCGCGGCTTCCTCGCGGGTGATCTCGTTGAGCTCGTGGATGTTGCGCCGCAGCGGCCGGACGAGCCAGTTGATCGCCGCCGGGTCGGGCATCGTGAAGGTCAGCACCACCGCGCCGGACCGCGTCGCCTTGCCGAACAGGTAGCCGATGTGCCCGCGCACCGCATGCGCGTCCCACGAGATCTTGGACGCGTCGTTGACACCGCCGACGATCGTCATGACGTCCGGGCGCATGGCCAGCGCCGCGTCCAGCTGGGTCGCGCGGATGTCGGCGAGCCGGTGGCCGCGGATCGCCAGGTTCGCGTACTCCAGCGGCTCGGCCTGCGCGTCGGCGATGTGCACGGCGAGCCGGTCCGCCCAGCCCCGGTACGACCCGGCGACCTCGGGGTGGCTCGGCGACAGCGAGTGCCCGTGCCGCTCGTACAGGTGCGCGTGCGGCGGGTAGGGGTCTTCCAGGCCTTCGGTGGTCGAGTCGCCGATCGCGACGTAGCGCTGGTAGCTCATGAGAGGCCAAGTCTAGATCGCCGTCACGCGGAACCTGCGGTGGAGTAGCGCACGCTGCATCTCCGAAAGCGTGCACTACTCCGCCGCAGACCGTCCGATCTCACGGAGCGCCGAAGTCCCCCATCCGGCGCACCGCATCCGGTGCGTCGCGTACCCCCCCAGTGCGCGGCGCCGAGATCGTCCGGACGCGAGCGAATGCCGACCATCGTCAGGGCGCAACCCGACCCGCGAGGGAGTACCTGCGGGCCAACGTCGACTACGCAACGCCGTGCGGCGATGCGTAGTCGAGCGATACTTAGCCTTTCGATGGCACAACATTCCACTGGAGTCATCATCCAGCGGTTCGGAGAGGCATGTCAAGGCGTTCGTACGACAATTCCGCGCGTGCGGTGTCCGCGCGGGCGACCCGCGCCCGGATCCTGGCAGCGGCGTACGACCTGCTGGTCGAGCACGGGTACGCGGCGCTGTCGATGGCCCAGCTCGCGCGCGCAGCGGACGTCAGCCCGCAGACATCTACAACTCGATCGGCGGCAAGGCCGACGTCCTCAAGGCGTGCTACGACGTCACGTTGGCCGGGGACGACGAGCCGGTGCCGATGGCGCAGCGGCCGCAATACCGCGCCATGTCGGAGACGACGTCCGCCGACCAGTTCCTCGACCGGTACGCCGCGTGGTGCCGGGGCATCTGGGAGCGCGTCGAGCAGCTGATCACCGCGTTCATCCGGCCGGGCACGGCCGACACCGGTGTGGCGGGGTTCCTGGAGACCATCGAGGGCGAGCGGCGCATCGGCACGGTGCACACGATGACCCGGCTGACGGATCTGCACGGGATCCGGCGCGGCCTCCCGCTGCAGCGGGCGGTGGACATCGCCTGGACGCTCAACTCGCCGGAGGTCTACGACCGGCTGGTGAATCGGTGCGGGTGGAGCGCCGCGGCGTACGAGCGGTGGCTGGCCGGCCAGTTGAAGGCCGGGCTGCTCTAGCCGGCACGATCCCCGGTCTCATCGCGGTGCCGCTACCGACGCCTCCATTCGGCGCATCGCGCCCAGCTCGTCGCGCACCCCCCAGTGCTCGGCGAGGAGATCGTCCTGCGTGCGGTAGATGTGCAGGGTCTGCATCTCGTACGGGACGCCGACGAGGTCCGAGCCATGGAAGTCGGCGACACCGCTGCCGCGAGCGGTGGCCCGTACGACGATGCGGTCGGCAGTCTCGATCAGTTCCTCGATCGTGTACTGGATGCGGAGCACGTCGGTGACGAAGCGGAGGATCCGGGTGTACCCCTCCGGTCCCGCAGGGATGGGAAAGGGTGAGCCGTGATCCACGAAGTCCGCGGTCACGCACTCGGGTATGCACGACAGGTCGCCCGAGTTGATGGCGTGGAAGATTCGATGGGCGGCGGGCGAGGCGAGGTTCGACATTGCGGTATACTTTCGCTCGAACACAATTCTAGTGGAATAAGCATCCAACTGATTGGCGGCCCGTGTCAAGACGCGCGTACGACAACTCCGCACGGCAGATCGCTGCGCGGGCGACCCGGGCGAGGATCCTGGCGGCGGCCTACGAGCTACTGGTGAGCACCGGATACGCGTCGCTGTCCATCGCCGATCTGGCGCGCGCTGCGCAGGTGAGCCCGCAGACGATCTACAACGCGATCGGCGGAAAGGCGGAGGTGCTCAAGGCGTGCTACGACGTCACGCTCGCCGGCGACGACGAGTCGGTGGCGATGAGCGATCGCCCGGAGTTCAAGGCGATGTTCACCAGCGAGTCGGCCGGTGACTACCTCGAGAGGTACGCCCGGTGGTGCCGCGTGATCGGTCAGCGGGTCGAGCCGATCATCGGAGCCTTCATCCGACCCGGATCCGCCGACTCCGGCGTCGCAGCCTTCCTGGCCACGATCGAAGGCGAACGGCGCACGGGAACCACCCACGCGATGACGCGGCTGCGCGACGTCCACGGCTTGCGGCCGGGCCTTGCCCTCTCTCGGGCGGTGGACATCGCCTGGACGCTCAACTCGCCGGAGGTCTACGACCGGCTGGTGAATCGGTGCGGGTGGAGCGCCGCGGCGTACGAGCGGTGGCTCGCCGGCCAGCTGAAGGCCGGGCTGCTCTAGCCTCCCGCAGAATCTGGGTGGCTGGAACTACGGGGGCGCCGGACGTAGCGTGGCGGCATGACGCTAACTCGCACCCAAGCCAGCGCGGCGCTGCCCGGCTGGCGGTATCTCCTGGGGCGGATGCAGGTCGCCGTCCGCACCAACTCGTTCGCGGCCGGCCTGGAGCTGGTCAACGCGATCGGCGCGGTCGCCGAGGAGCAGAACCACCATCCGGAGATCGACCTGCGCTACCCGCTGGTGCACGTGGCGGTCTCCAGCCATGACGTCGGCGGCATCACCGAACGCGACGTGCGGTTCGGCGAGGCCGTCAGCAAGCTCATCGAGGAGCGTGGTCTGGCGGTCGAGCACGGGCGGCTCACCGAGGTCGAGATCGCGATCGATGCGATGGACATCCCCGGCGTCCTGCCGTTCTGGCAGGCGGTGACCGACTATGTCCCGGACGGGGACGACGCCCTTGTCGATCCGGACCGCATCGGCCCGTCGCTCTGGTTCCAGCAGATGGACGAGCCGAGGCCGCAGCGCAACCGGATCCACCTCGACATCACGGTGGCGCACGACGAAGCCGAGCAACGTCGTGAGCGGGCGCTCCTCGCCGGCGGGAGGCTGGTGAGCGACGAGAGTGCGCCGAGCTTCTGGGTCCTCGCGGATGCCGAGGGGAACGAGGCCTGCATCTGCACCTGGCAGGACCGCGACTAGCGCGACGTCCCGCTCGCGCGGTAGGAACGACGCAGAGCGCGAGACGAACGATCGGCGGAGAGCATGCTCAAGCAGATAGCAGACGGTTTCACCTTCCTCGAGGGCCCGCGCTGGCACGACGGGAAGCTGTACGTGTCGGACTTCTACTCCGGTCGCGTGCTCACCGTGACCGACGACGGCCAGGTGAGCGAGGTGCTCCGGCTCGACGACCGCCCCTCGGGCATGGGGTGGATGCCGGACGGGTCGATGCTGCTGGTCGCGATGACCGCCCGTCAGGTGCTCCGGGTCCGCGACGGCGAGGTGAGCGTCCACGCGGACCTCTCCGCACTCGCGCCCGGCCTGCTCAACGACATGGTGGTGGACGCCGATGGGCGCGCGTACGTCGGCAACTTCGGGTTCGACATGTTCGCCGGCGAATCGTTCCGTACGGCAGCGGTGGTGGTGGTGCAGCCGGACGGCGCTGCGCACGTGGCCGCCGACGGCCTGTATTTCCCGAACGGGTCGATGATCACGCCGGACGGACGCACGTTGATCGTCAACGAGAGCTACGGGAACCGCATCTCGGCATTCGACATCGGGCCCGACGGGCTGCTGGGCGAGCGGCGCGACTGGGCGGTGTTCGGTCCCCAGCCGTCGCCGGGAGCGGACGTCGCGGCGATCGCCGCCGTCCGCACGGTCGCTCCGGACGGCGGCTGCCTGGACGCCTCGGGCGCGGTCTGGCTCGCGGACGCCGCGGGCGCACGGCTGATGCGGGTCGCCGAGGGCGCCGAGGTGCTCGAGGAGATCCACTGGGACGGCGGAAAGCTGTTCGCGTGCATGCTCGGCGGCGCCGACGGGCGCACCCTGTACGCCTGCGGCGCCCCCGATTCGTCGGCGCAGAAGCGCGCCGCGGCCCGGGAGGCCGTACTGCTGTCCGCGCGGGTCGAGGTGCCGCGGGCCGGGCTGCCCTAGGCGATCCCGGGCCCCCCCGATGCGACGCGGCGCGGTCGGGTGCGGGAGCCGCGGCTCCGCGGGGCTGGCGGAAGCCTGCTGCGCCGGCTCCGCGGGCTACCGGGTCGGGATCTGGCGGACGGCGCCGGTGCTGCCGGAGGTCACCATCGAGGCGTACGCCTGGAGGGCGCGGCTGACCTTGCGCTCGCGCTCGCCCGGATGCCAGGGGTGCTCGCTGGTCTCCATCTTGGCGCGCCGCTCGGCGAGCACGTCGTCCGGCACATTGACCCGGATCAGCCGCTGGTGGACGTCGATCTCGATCTCGTCGCCGTCCTCGACCAGGCCGATCGTGCCGCCGGACGCCGCTTCGGGCGAGATGTGGCCGACCGAGATGCCCGACGAGCCACCGGAGAAGCGGCCGTCGGTGATCAGGGCGCACTCGCGCCCGAGGCCGAGGCCCTTGATGAACGAGGTGGGGTGCAGCATCTCCTGCATGCCCGGCCCACCGGCCGGCCCCTCGTACCGGACGACGACGCAGTGCCCGGGCTGGACGCGCTTGCTGAGGATCGCCTCGACGGCGGCCTCCTGCGACTCGACGACGATCGCCGTCCCGACGAAGTGGAACAGCTCCTCGTCGATGCCGGCGGTCTTGATGACGGCGCCGTCCTCGGCCAGGTTGCCGTATAGGACGGCCAGGCCGCCGTCCTTGGTGTAGGCGTGCGCCATGTCGCGGATGCAGCCGTTCTCGGCGTCGGTGTCCAGCGAGTCCCAGCGGTTCTGGGTGGAGAACGCCTCGGTCGTGCGGACGCCGCCGGGCGCCGCGTGGAACAGCTCGATCGCCGCCTCGGTGGCCTTCCCGCCGCGCACGTCCCAGTCGTCGAGCCAGTTGCGCAAGTCGGGGGAGTGCACGGTGTGGACGTCGGTCTCCAGCAGCCCGGCGCGGTCGAGCTCGCCGAGCAGCGCGGGGATGCCGCCGGCCCGGTGCACGTCCTCCATGTGGTACTCGGGATGGTTGGGCGCGACCTTGGACAGGCACGGCACACTGCGCGACAGCTTGTCGATGTCCGGCAGCGTGAAGCTGAGCTCGCCCTCGAGCGCGGCGGCGAGGATGTGCAGCACCGTGTTGGTCGAGCCGCCCATCGCGACGTCCAGCGCCATGGCGTTGTGGAAGGCCTTGCGGTTGGCGATGCTGCGCGGCAGCACCGACTCGTCGTCCTGGTCGTAGTAGCGCTTGCACAGGTCGACGATGATGCGACCGGCGTTCAGGAACAGGTCGCGGCGGGCGGCGTGGGTGGCCAGCGTCGAGCCGTTGCCCGGCAGCGACAGACCGAGCGCCTCGGTCAGGCAGTTCATCGAGTTCGCGGTGAACATGCCCGAGCACGACCCGCAGGTCGGGCACGCCGAGCGTTCGACCTCGGCCAGGCCCTCGTCGCTGACCGCCTCGGCGGCGGAGGCGTTGATCGCGGTGATCAGGTTCGTCGGGGTGCTCGCGACACCGTTCACGACGACCGCCTTGCCGGCCTCCATCGGGCCGCCGGAGACGAAGATCGCCGGGATGTTCAGCCGCATCGCGGCCATCAGCATCCCCGGGGTGATCTTGTCGCAGTTGCTGATGCACACGAGCGCGTCGGCGGTGTGCGCGTTGACCATGTACTCGACCGAGTCGGCGATCAGCTCGCGGCTGGGCAGCGAGTAGAGCATGCCGTCGTGGCCCATGGCGATGCCGTCGTCGACGGCGATCGTGTTGAACTCCTTCGAGACGCCGCCGGCCTCGCGGATCGCGCCTGCCACCAGATCGCCCATGTCCTTCAGATGCACGTGCCCGGGGACGAACTGCGTGTAGGAGTTCGCGATCGCGATGATCGGCTTGCCGAAGTCGCCGTCGTTCATTCCGGTGGCGCGCCACAGGGCGCGGGCGCCGGCCATCTGGCGGCCGTGGGTCGACGTACGTGAACGAAGCTCGGGCATGCGGGTGCTCCTGGAGGTCGTGGGGACCTCACCACGCTACGCCGCCCGTCTCACGGCCGCACCTCGCCGTCCCAGCATGCGGACGCCGGTCGGCCGCCGCGGCGCGCGGACGCTACGCGACGACCTCGTAGACGGCCTGCATGCCGGCGGCGATGTGGTCGCCGACGTGGCAGTGGAACAGCCAGGTGCCGACGTCGTCGGGCACCATGTCGGCGGTCGCCATGCCGGCGGGCAGCAGCGACGTGACGTCGGTGCGCATGCCGTTCACGACCACCGTGTTGCCGTGCCAGTGCGGGGTGTGCAGATCGACCTCGGTGCCCATCGCCATCAGGTACCAGCGCACGTGCTGGCCCTTGGTGAGCGTCGGCGCGGGTCCGTTGCCGTAGACGTAGCCGTTGATCGCGTGCATCAGGTTCGACTCGTGGAATCCCTCGTCCCCGGGATCGACCGGCGCGGTGGTGTACTTCGCGATGTTGTCCTCGATCAGCGGGCTGGCATTCTCGTCGTCCACCTCGTACAGGCTGAAGACCTCCTGGTCGACGTCCTTCGGGCTTCCGTCGGCGCGCGCCTTGCCCTTGGCCGTGACCACGATGAACCCGGCGAGTCCCGCGTACACGTCACCGATCTCGTCGGTGTGCGAGTGGTACATCCACCCGACCGAGCTTCCCTCCATCGGCCCGGGCCCGGAGCGCTCGGGGACCTTCCACGTGTACGTGTGCTCCGCGCCCGGCGCGACGGCGTCGTCGGCGGTGTCCTCGCCGCCGGTGCCGTCGGCGTACGGCGCGCCCTCGCTGTCCTTGTCGTAGAAGACGCCGTGCGGGTGCATCGAGGTCGGGAAGGAGCAGTTGTTGCGGAACACCACGGTGATGGTGTCGCCCACCTCGGCGCGCAGCACCGGACCGAGGTAGCCGAGATAGGCCTCGTCCGCCGGCCTTGCCTGCGGGCTGGTGAACCCGTCATCGGCATAGCCGCGGTAGAGGCACTTCTGGTACGTCGAGCCGATCCGGTCCGGCGCGTTCTGCACGAACACGTTCTCCTCCTCGCCGAAGGGCGCACCGGAGACGGCGTTCGTGCCGAGCGGTGCGTAGTTCCACTCGACGGGATCGGCGGCGACGTAGTAGGTACGTGTCGCGCCGGCGCCCGCGGCGGCCCGCTCGTCGTTGTCGGCCGGGTTCGCGCAGCCGGCGGCCAGCAGGGGCAGCGCGGCGATGGCAGCGAGCGTGCGGGGCAGTCGCATCCGGATCTCCTCGGCCAGGACGGCGCGCGGGACGCGCACGCGTCGGACGAGGTCCAGATTAGCTCCGCATGAAGAACCGAGCACCGGTGATAGTGCGGTTACAGCGAGACGCTGGTTACAGCGGGCGGTGGCTACCGCGAGGTGCGGAAACGGCGCAGCCGGGCCAGCGTCGAGTCGCGCCCGAGCAGCTCCATCGACTCGAACAGCGGCGGGGACACCCGAGAGCCGGTCAGCGCGACGCGCAGCGGGCCGAAGGCGAACTTCGGCTTGATGCCGAGCCCGTCGACGAGGGCCGCGCGCAGCGCGGCCTCGACCGAGGCCGTGTCGAAGGACTCGAGCGCCTCCAGCGCCGGGATCGCCGCGTCGAGGACCCGCGGAGCGTCCTCGTTGAGCGCCTTCGCCGCGTCCTCCTCGACGACGACGTCGTCGTCCGCGGTGAACAGGAACTGCAGCTTCGGCAGCGCCTCGGACAGCAGGGTGAGGCGCTCCTGGATCAGCGGCGTGGCCGCGCGCAACGTCTCCAGCTCGGCCGCGGACGGCGTCCACTCGCCGGTGTAGGCGTAGTGCTCGGCGATGCGGTCGGCGAGCGCGGACGGCGACAGGGTGCGGATGTACGCGCCGTTGAGCCAGTCGAGCTTCTTGAGGTCGAAGATCGGGCCGACCGTGTTGACCTTGGCCCAGTCGAAGCCGGCGACGAACTCGGCGAAGGTCGCCAGCTCGGAGTCGCCCTCGACCGGCGGGTAGGCCAGCAGCTGCAGGAAGTTGCGCAGCGCCTCCGGCAGGTAGCCCTGCTCGCGGAACCAGGTCAGCCGGGCCGCGGGATTCTTGCGCTTGGAGATCTTCGACTTGTCGGTGTTGCGCAGCAACGGCATGTGCGCGAACGCCGGCGGCGTCAGCCCCAGCATCCGGTAGAGCAGCACGTGCTTGGGCGTCGAGGAGATCCACTCCTCGCCGCGGACGACGTGCGTGATGCCCATCAGATGGTCGTCGACCACGACCGCGAGGTGGTACGTCGGGAAGCCGTCGGCCTTCAGGATCACCTGGTCGTCCGGCCGCGGGGCCGCGACCCGGCCGCGGATGATGTCGTCGAACTCCAGCGGGACGTCGTCCGGCACGAGCATCCGCACGACCGGGTTCTCGGAGAACCCCGGCAGCGCGGCGCGCTCCTCGCGGGTCTTGCCGTAGCAGAGCCGGTCGTAGCCCGTCACCGGCGACTTCGTCCGTTGCTGCTCCTCGCGCAGCGCGGTGAGCCGCTCCGGGGAGCACCAGCAGTAGTAGGCGTGGCCGTCGGCGAGCAGCTGCTCGACGAACGGTCGGTAGGTGTCCAGGCGCTCGGACTGGCGGTACGGCGCGTAGGGGCCCCCGACGTCCGGCCCCTCGTCCCAGTCGAGGTCGAGCCAGCGCAGCGTGTCGAAGACCTGCTGCTCGGAGTCGGCCTGGTAGCGGGCCCGGTCGGTGTCCTCGATGCGCAGCACGAACTGCCCGCCGGTCTTGCGGGCGTAGGCGAGGTTGAACAGCGACATGTAGGCGGTACCGACGTGCGGGTCACCGGTGGGCGAGGGGGCGACGCGGAGGCGAGCGGGAGAAGTCATGATCCCCTAAGGGTACTGACCCGATCTCGGTGCCCCGTACGCGCTGAGCGGGTCAGCGGTAACCAGATCGGGGGACGGCGGCGTTGGTAACCTAGCGCGCATGACTGACCCCGCGGCCGAGGCGACCGACTTCATCAGCGAGATCGTGCGCGCCGACACCGCCCGCGGCACCTTTGATTCGCGCGTCCAGACCCGCTTCCCGCCCGAGCCCAACGGCTACCTGCACATCGGGCATGCCAAGTCGATCGTGGTCAACTTCGGCACCGCCGAGCGGTTCGGCGGCACCTGCAACCTGCGCTTCGACGACACCAACCCGGAGACCGAGGACACCGAGTACGTCGAGCAGATCGTGCACGACGTCCGGTGGCTCGGGTACGAACCGGCGTCCGTGCTGTTCTCCTCGGACTACTTCGAGCAGCTCTACGACTGGGCCGAGCAGTTGGTGCGCGACGGCAAGGCGTACGTCGACGACCAGGACGGCGACACCATCTCCGAGCAGCGCGGCGGCTACGGCAAGCCGGGCATCGAGTCGCCGTACCGCGACCGGCCGGCGGCCGAGAGCCTCGACCTGCTGCGACGGATGCGCGCGGGCGAGTTCCCGGACGGCGCCCGCTGCCTGCGCGCGAAGATCGACATGCAGGCCGAGAACATGTGGCTGCGCGATCCGGTGCTGTACCGGATCCGGCACGCCAACCATCACCGCACCGGCGATGCGTGGGCGATCTATCCGACGTACGACTGGGCGCACGGGCAGGGCGACGCGATCGAGGGCATCACCCACTCGCTGTGCACCATGGAGTTCGAGTCGCACCGGCCGCTGTACGACTGGCTGCTCGCCCAGCTGCCGCTGCCGAGCGACACCCCGAAGCAGATCGAGTTCGCGCGCCTCGAGGTCACGCACACGATCACCTCCAAGCGGCGGCTGCGCAAGCTGGTCGAGGAGGGCGTGGTCGACGGCTGGTCGGACGCGCGCATGCCGACGATCTCGGGGCTGCGGCGACGCGGCTATCCCGCGGCCGCGATCCGCGCGTTCTGCACCGAGACCGGGACGACGCGCACCAACTCGCGGCAGGCGATCGAGCTGCTCGAGTCGTTCGTGCGTCGCGAGCTGAACCTGACCGCGCAGCGCCGCATGGTCGTGCTGCGCCCGCTGCGCCTGGTGCTGGACAACTGGCCGACGGACGACGCCGGAAACCCGGTCGTGGAGTACTTCGAGGTCGCGAACAACCCGGAGAACCCGGACGACGGAGTCCGCCGGGTCGCGTTCACCGGCGAGCTGGTGATCGAGCGCGACGACTTCGCCGAGGTGCCGCCGCCGAAGTTCTTCCGGCTGTCGCCGGGCAAGGAGGTCCGGCTGCGCGGCGCCTACCTGATCACGGCGACCGACGTCGTCAAGGACGCCGACGGCACCGTCGTCGAGGTGCGTGCGACGTACGACCCCGAGTCGCGCGGTGGCACGGCGCCGGACGGCCGCAAGGTGAAGTCGACGATGCACTGGGTGTCGGCGCCGCACGCCGTACCGGTCACCGCCGCGCTGTACGACCGGCTGTTCACCGCCGCGGTCCCGGGCGAGGCGACCGGCGAGCCGCTCGACGACCTCAACCCGGACTCTCGGGAGCTGCTGGAGGGGGCGCTCGCGGAGGCCGCCGTCGCCGACGCCGCACCCGGGCAGGTGCTGCAGTTCGAGCGGCTCGGCTACTTCGCGAACGATCCCGATCGTCCGGGCTACTTCCACCGCACGGTGGGCCTGCGCGACGAGTGGGCCGCCATCCAGAAGCGCCAGGCCAAGTAGCGCCCCGCGCCTCGCTGGCTCGGTTCGCGCCTTCCCCGTTGTGTTGTTGCGACTTCGGGCGTCGTCGCCCGAAGTCGCCACAGAACAACCGTCCGGAGCCGCGGAACAACCGTCCGGAGCCGCGGAACAACCGTCCGGA
>NZ_WBKP01000059.1 GCF_009602465.1 Cumulibacter manganitolerans
CGGCGCGGCGGTTCGGGCCAGGGCGGCCGGGACCGGCAGGCCGGTGGCCGCCGCGGCGGCGCCGCGCAGAGCAGCAGCAGCGGTGCGGCGTCGTTCTCCTCCGGGATGGGCCGCCGGGGCCGCTAGCCCACCATCGTTCGAGTGTGCGTACAGCCCCGCCAGGCGGGGCGGTACGCACACTCGTCGTTTCGGTACGTCGTACCCCGCGTGATATGCAGTGGATACCCAACCCACTGGCGCACGGAGGAATCGATGAAGTCGACGGCCGCGGTATTGCTCACAAGCCCCGGGGAGTTCACCACGGCCACCGTGGAGCTGGACGAACCCCGCCAGAACGAGATCCTCGTGCGGCTCGTCGCGAGCGGCATGTGCCACTCCGACGACCACTACGCCACCGGTGACCTCAGGCCCAAGGTGCTGCCGTTCTGCGGCGGCCACGAGGGAGCGGGCGTCGTGGAGAAGGTCGGGCCGAACACCGAGGGCTTCGCGGTGGGCGACCACGTCGTGATGACGTTCCTGCCGGCCTGCGGGCGGTGCTTCTGGTGCTCGCAGGGCAAGCAGGAGCTGTGCGACAACGGTGCGCAGGCCGAGTCCGGGGGACGGCCCGAGGACCCGAGCAGCTACCGGTTGTCCCTCGACGGAAAGCCGGTCGGCCAGATGACCGGGCTCGGCACCTTCAACGAGTACACGGTCATCAACACGCGCTCGGCCTACAAGGTGCCCAAGGACGTGCCGCTGAAGTACCTCAGCCTGCTCGGCTGCGGCGTCGGGACCGGCTACGGATCGGCGGTCAACGCCGCCGACGTCCGCCCGGGGCACACCGTGATCGTGATGGGGCTCGGCGGGATCGGCTCGGCCGCCGTCCAGGGCGCCGCGCACGCCGGCGCGGCCAACGTCATCGTGGTCGACCCTGTGGAGTTCAAGCGCGAGGTCGCCTCCGAGTTCGGGGCGACCGAGTCGTTCGCGACCATCGAGGAGGCGGCCGACAAGGCGCGCCACTACACGAACGGCCAGGGCGCCGACTCGACCATCGTCACGGTCGGCCGGCTGCAGCCCGGCGACGTCACCGCGGCGATGGAGTCCATCCGCAAGGGCGGCACCGTCGCCCTCACCGCGGTCGGCACCTTCCAGCCGGTCGCCACCGAGCTCAACCTGGGCATGCTGTCGATGATGCAGAAGACGCTCAAGGGTGTCGTGTTCGGCAACTGGAGCCCGTTCGTCTCCGTGCCGCGGCTGCTCGACATGTACCGCAGCGGCCGGCTGAAGCTCGATGAGATGGTCACCCGCACGTACTCGATCGATCAGGTGGCCCAGGGCTACCGCGACATGCACGCGGGCCTCAACGTCCGCGGCATGATCGACTTCGAGAAGTGATGCGTCCGCTCGACGGCGTCACCGTGGTCGCCCTCGAGCAGGCCGTCGCCGCCCCGTTCGCGACCCGCCAGCTCGCCGATCTCGGCGCGCGGGTGATCAAGGTCGAGCGTCCCGAGGTCGGCGACTTCGCGCGCGGGTACGACGAGACGGTGCGCGGGCTGTCCTCGCACTTCGTCTGGCTGAACCGCAGCAAGGAGTCCGTCGCGCTGGACATCAAGGACGCGGGTGACCGGGCGTTGCTGGACGCGCTCGTCGAGCGCGCCGACATCGTCATCCAGAACCTCGCGCCGGGCGCGGTGGGCCGCCTCGGGCTGGACGCCGCGACGCTCCGTGCCCGCCGCCCCGAGCTGATCCACATCTCGATCAGCGGCTACGGCAGCGGCGGACCGTACGAGCAGAAGAAGGCCTACGACCTGCTGGTCCAGTGCGAGGCCGGCCTGGTGTCGGTCACGGGCACCGAGCAGACGCCCAGCAAGGCCGGCATCTCCGTGGCCGACATCGCCGCGGGCATGTACGCGTACACGGGTGCCCTCACGGCGCTGCTGCAGCGCGGGCGCACCGGCGAGGGCGCCACCATCGAGGTCTCGATGCTCGAGGCGCTCGCGGAGTGGATGAGCTTCCCGATGTACTACGCGACCTACGGCGGCAGCGACCCGAAGCGGACCGGCGCCTCGCACGCGGCGATCGCGCCGTACGGGCCGGTGCGGGTGGCCGGTGGCGAGCGGGTCTTCCTCGGCATCCAGAACGAGCGGGAGTGGACGCGGTTCTGCGCGGACGTGCTGGGCGACGCCGCGCTGGCCGGTGATCCGCGGTTCGTGACCAACACGCTGCGCTCGACGCACCGCGACGAGCTGACCACGGCGATCGAGTCGGTCACCACCGCACTGTCCGCGGAGGAGCTGGTCGACCGGCTGGACGAGGCGCAGATCGCGAACGCCCGGCTGCGGACGGCGCGCGGCCTGGCCGAGCATCCGCAGCTCGCCGCCCGGGACCGTTGGCGCGAGGTCGGCTCTCCGGTCGGTCCGCTGCGCGCGCTGCTGCCGCCGGCTACCTTCGTCGGCGCCGAGCCGGCGGCCATGACGGACATCCCGGGCGTCGGTGAGCACACCGCGGCGATCCGCGCGGAGCTCTCCAGGTCGGCTGATTCCCCAGGTGACACGCGTCGCATCCCGTAGTTCCACGGTCACCCGAGCAGTACTCGCCGCGACACAATCGCTAACGGACCCCCTTTAAAAAGGAGCGAGCATGCCGGACGCCGGAGACGTGGATCGACGTGGAGCGCTCGGCGGGCTGACCCGGCGCCGTTTCCTGAAGTACTCCGGCGTCGGCGGCGCCTCCGGGATCGCGGCGGTGGCCCTGGCGCAGGCGGCGTACGCGGCCGACACCGCGGTCAAGATCGAGAACCAGAACGCCGGCGCGATCCCCGACGTGTGGGAGTCCGACCGCGATCCGTCGATCGTCGGGTTCACCACCCAGTACAGCTACCTGCCGGGCGAGACGGTCACCTTCAAGATCAACACCGACTCGACCAGCTACCGGATCCGGATCTTCCGGATCGGCTGGTACGGCGGCCTCGGCGCGCGGTTCATCCAGGACGTCACACCGAGCGTCCCGCTGCCGCAGACCCAGCCCAATCCCGACGGGGACGGCGCGACGGGCCTGTGGGACTGCGGCAAGTGGGCACCGTCGGCGCAGTGGACCATCCCGGCGGGTGCCGTCTCCGGTATCTACTACGCCCGGTTCGAGCGCTCCGACAGTGGCACGGTCAGCAACCACACGATCTTCGTCGTCCGCCGCAACGGTCCCTCGGACATCCTGGTGCAGACCTCCGAGATGACGATGCACGCCTACAACCGGTACGGCGGGAACAGCCTGTACTACGGCGATCCGGTCGGTCGCGCGTACAAGGTGAGCTACAACCGGCCCTTCGGCGACGGCGACGGCTCGGAGAACGACTTCTTCAACGCCGAGGTCGCGCTCGTGCGCTTCCTGGAACGCAACGGATACGACGTGGCGTACTGCGGCGGCATCGACGTCCACCGCGACGCCTCGGTGCTGGCCGGACGCAAGGTGTTCATCTCCTCGGGCCACGACGAGTACGTCAGCCGCGAGCAGCGCGAGCACGTCACCGCCGCGCGGGACGCCGGCACCCACCTGATCTTCATGACCGGCAACGAGTACTTCTGGAAGGTCCGGTTCGAGCCGTCCATCGACGGCAGCAACACGCCGGACCGCACCATGGTCTGCTACAAGGAGACCCTCGACAGCGCGAAGATCGACCCCTCCGCCGAGTGGACCGGCACCTGGCGCGACCCGCGCTTCAGCCCGCCGTCCAACGGCGGCCGGCCGGAGAACTCGCTGACCGGGCAGCTGTTCCGGGCGATCCTGCCCACCAGCGCGCCGGACCTGAACATCACCGTCCCAGCGGACTATCGCCGGCTGCGGTTCTGGCGGAACACCGCTGTCGCGACGCTGGCCAACGGCGCCGTCCGCACCCTCGCGCCGAGCACCCTCGGGTACGAGTTCGACGTGGACGCCGACAACGGCTCCCGCCCGCCGGGGCTGATCCGGCTGTCCGAGACCACCGCCAGCGCGCCGCAGCTGCTGCTCGACTACGGGGCCACCTACGCCCCGGGCACCTGCGTGCACACCATGACCCTCTACCGGGCCGCATCCGGTGCGCTGGTGTGGGGCACCGGCACCGTGCAGTGGGCGTACGGCCTGGACTCCTACCACGTCGCAGACTCGGGCACCCCCACCGATCCGGTGATGCAGCAGGCGACCGTGAACATGCTCGCCGACATGGGCGCGCAGCCGACCTCGCTCATGTCGGGTCTGGTCCCGGCCGCGGCGTCCGCCGACACGCTGCCGCCGACCGTGTCGGTGGTGATGCCGGACCCGGGCACCGCCCAGCCGATCGGCTCGCCGGTGACCATCGCGGGCACCGCCGTCGACTCCGGCGGCGGGGTCGTCGCCGGAGTCGAGGTCTCGGTGGACAACGGCGCGACCTGGCATCCGGCGGTCGGTCGCGAGTCGTGGAGCTACGTCTACACCCCGCTCACCCTCGGCACCACGACGGTGCTCGTGCGGGCCATCGACGACTCGGCGAACATCGGGCCCTCGACCGCGCTCCCGATCGTGGGCGCGCCGCGCCCCTTCCCCATGTCGATCTGGCCGGCCGGGACCGCGCCGGGGACACCCGCGACGAACGACGCGGGAGCCATCGAGTGCGGCGTGCGGTTCCGCGCGTCCGTCGACGCGTTCGTCACCGGCATCCGGTTCTACAAGGGCGCCGGCAACACCGGCACCCACACCGGCAGCCTGTGGACCAACGGCGGCCAGCAGCTCGCCACGCAGACGTTCACCAACGAGAGCGCCACCGGATGGCAGGTGGTCAGCATCCCGCCCGTCGCGATCTCGGCGGGGCAGACCTACATCGCCTCGGTGTTCATGCCCGCCGGCCACTACGCCGCCGACGCCGGCTACTTCCAGCAGGCCTACGACCTCCCGCCGCTGCGCGCCCTCGCGAACGGCGAGGACGGCGCCAACGGCGTCTACCGCTACGGCTCGGCGGGCTTCCCGACCAGCACGTTCGGCTCGACGAACTACTGGGTCGACCTGGTGCTGAGCGACGACAACGCCGCGGCCCCCACGGTGCTCAGCTGCGCCCCGGCGCCGGATCTCGCCGCCGTGTCCCCGGCCGCCGCGATCTCCGCGACGTTCAGCGAGGGCATGACGCCCGGCTCCGTCCAGCTCACCGTGAGCCTGGCGGGGGGCGCCGCCGTCGCCGGCAGCACCGCGTACGACGCGGCGTCGCGCACGGCGACGTTCACGCCGTCGGCCCAGCTCGGGGCCGGGAAGTCGTACACGGCCGTGGTGACGGGAAGCGACTCGCTGGGCAACCCGATGGCCGCGCCGTACTCGTGGTCCTTCACGGTGGACGGCGGTCCCGGCACCTCGCCGGCGACCCTGTGGGACTCGTCGGCGGTGCCGGCGAGCATCTCGGCCGAGACCAGCCCGCTGGAGCTCGGCACGCGGTTCGTGAGCAGTCGCGACGCGTCCGTCACCGCGCTGCGCTTCTACAAGGTCCCCGGCAGCCAGGGCCCGCACACCGGGCACCTGTGGGGCCCGAGCCAGGAGCTCCTGGCCACCGTCACCTACGGCGCCGAGACCGCATCGGGGTGGCAGCAGGCAGCGCTCACCACGCCGGTCGCGATCACCAAGGGCACCCAGTACACGGTGTCCTACTACTGCCCCGCGGGACAGTACGGCGCAACGGCGGGCCTGTTCTCCGGCTCGGGCGCCAGGGTGCGCGAGCCGCTGACCGCGCCGTCCGAGGCGGTGGCCGGCGGCAACGGGGTGTACCGGTACGGCAGCAGCGCCTACCCGAGCAGCTCCAACGGGGCATGCTACTGGGCCGACGTGGTCGTCACCCTCCCGCCGGACACGACGGCGCCGACAGTCGTGGACCTCGAGCCGGGTGCCGACCTGGTCGCGGTCGACACCGCGACGGCCGTGCGTGCGACGTTCTCCGAGCCTGTCGACCCGGCGTCCGTCCAGCTGACCCTCACGAAGGGTTCCTCGAGCGTGACCGGGTCGGTCGGCTATGACGCCGCGTCCCAGACGGCGACCTTCACGCCGTCGGCCGCGCTCGCCGCAGGCGTCACGTACCAGGCGAGCGTCACCGCCGCGGACCTGGCAGGCAACCCGATGGCCGCTCCGCGAGCCTGGTCGTTCACTACCGACGGGGACGGCACCGCCACGCTCTGGATCTCCACCGACCGACCCGACACGCCGGCGTCGTCCGATGCCGGCGGGGTCGAGGTCGGGGTCCGGTTCCGCGCGGCCGGATCCGGAAGCATCCTCGGCCTGCGGTTCTACAAGGGCCTCGGCAACGACGGGCCGCACGTCGGACGGCTCTGGACGGCGGCGGGGGCGCTGCTGGGCAGCGTGTCGTTCGACGACGAGACGGCGTCCGGCTGGCAGCAGGCCCGCTTCTCGACGCCGATCGCGATCAGCGGCGGCACCGACTACGTCGCGTCCTACTACGCACCGAGCGGTCACTACGCGGTCACCGGCGGCGGCTTGAACGCCACCCGTACCCGCGGGCCGCTGACCGCGCCGGCCACCTCGGGGGCAACCCCCAACGGGGTGTTCGCGTACGGCGGCGGAGGCTTCCCGTCGTCGTCGTACAACGGCGGGAACTACTGGGTCGACGTGCTGTACGTCGACAACAGCGGTCCGTCGGTGGTTGCGCAGGAACCGGCGCCCGGGGAGACCGGCGTGCCCGTCGGCGCCGTCGTGTCGGCGACCTTCGACGAGGCGGTGGCGACGGGGACGCTGTCGATGAAGCTGCGCGATGCCGGAGGCGGTCTCGTGGCGGGCACCGTCGCGTACGACGGTGCGACGCGGGTCGCCACCTTCACCCCATCGGCGCCGCTGGCGGCCGGGGGCGCCTACTCCGCGTCCGTGGAGTCGGCCGCCGACGCCGCGGGCAACCAGCTGGGCGCACCGGTCAGCTGGAGCTTCACCACGGCCAGCGCCACGGTCACGACGCTGTGGCCGGCGAACACGGTCCCGGCCACCGTCCTGGCCAACGACCAGGGACCGATCGAGCTGGGCGTCCGGCTGCAGACGAGCGTCGCCGGCACGGTGACCGCGATCCGGTTCTACAAGGGCGGCACGCAGAACACCGGACCGCACGTGGCGAACCTGTGGGACGCCGCCGGCACGCTGCTCGCGAGCGCCACGACCTCGGGCGAGTCCGCGCGCGGCTGGCAGAGCGTCACGCTGCCCACCCCGGTACCGCTGACGCCCGGCGCCGTGTACACCGCGTCGTACTTCGCCGGTGCCGGGTACTACTCGATGGACGCCGAGTACTTCAACACCGGGCCACGGACGAGTGGGCCGCTGACCGCGCTCGCGAACACCGGGGCCGGCAACGGGGTGTTCCGGTACGGCGCGGCCAGCGGCTACCCGACCGGCACCTACAACGGCAGCAACTACTGGGTCGACGTCGTGTTCACCGCCGACGCGCCCTAGGAGGTCGCCGGGTGATCGAGCGCGGCCGGCCGGCCCCGCCGGAGTCCGAGAGCGACGCCCGGCGCGTGCTGGCGGGCGCCGTCGACGTCGCCAAGGAAGAGCTCGGTCCCCGGCTGGCCGCGGCGTTCACCCTGGGCAGCCTCGCGCACGGTGGCTTCGCGCCGCTGGTCAGCGACGTCGATGTCGCGCTCGTGGTCGAGCGTTCGGACGACGACGCCGTGGCGCGCGCGATCGAGCGCATCGGGGGCGCGGTCCGCGAGCGGCATCCGACGTCCGCGCTGGCGCGGCGGCTCTCGGTGTTCTGGGCGGACTGGGACGGCGTACGCCGCGGAGCTGCCGGGCTCGGACGCCTCCCCGAGCTGGACCGCCTGGACCTGCTGGACGCCGGGAGCCTGCTGTACGGCGAGGACCGCCGCGCTCGCGCCACGCGGCCGTCGCGCGACGATCTCGTTCGGGAGGCCGCCGAGTTCGCCCTGCGCAAGTTCGACGCGGCCTATCTCGCGTCGCTGCGCGACCCCACCGGCCTCGTCGCCGCGGGCCCGCGGACGGTCACCAAGGCGGTGCTGTTCCCGGTGCGGTTCCGGTACACGCTGCACACCGGCCGGATCGGTCGCAACGACGACGCGTCGCGGTGGCACCGCGGTCCCGGGCAGCACCTCGTCGCCGCCGCGATGCGCTGGCGGGTCGAGGGCATCGACGACCTGGACGAGGCGGCGCGACTGCTCGAGCGGGAGCTGTCCGGCCTGTACCGGCGCTTCGCGAGCGAGTACGCCGCGGCGCTCAGCGCGATGGGCCGCGACGAGCCGGCCGCGCTGCTGCGCGCGAGGTGGCCGACGTCCGGCTGAGCCGACGACGGGTCAACGGGCCCACAGCTGGTCGGTCAGCCGGCCGACCCGATCTCCGATCGCGGACGCGGCGGCGAGCGCGGTGTCCTCCCGGAACCGGCCGGCGACGAGCTGGACACCGATGGGCCGGCCCTCGTTCAGGCCGGTCGGGGTCACCACGCACGGCAGCCCGAGGACGTTCAGGCCGGTCTGGAACGTGAAGTCGCGGAAGACGCCCTCGACGTGCGCGGCGTCGCCGAGGTCGCCGTCCGGGCTGAGGTGCGTCCGCATCGACAAGGGGGTGAGGATCACCGGGTACTCCTCGAGCAGCAGCAGCCACTCGCGGATGATCCCGGTGCGCTCCGCCGCGGCCAGCCCGTAGTCACGGACGGACGTCGGCCCGGTGATCTCGAAGTAGCTGCCGAGGATCCGCTGCATCACGTCGGAGGAGAGCTCCATCATGTTGCTCATCTCGCGCAGCTCGGTGCCGATCAGCGTCCACCACAGCTCCAGCGCACGCGGCAAGTTGGGCACGGCGACCTCGCTGAGCTCGTAGCCGGCGTCACGCAGCATGGCGGCGGCGTCGTCCACCGCTGCGGCCACGGCAGGGTCCGGGGACAGCCCGTCGGGGATCTGCGCGACGGCGACCTTGCGCGGTGCCGGCTCACCCTCGAGCGGCGCGGGCACCCAGAACGGGTCGCGCGGGTCCCGCGCGCTCATGGCATGCAGTGCCAGGCGGACGTCGCGCACCTCCCGGGCCAGCGGCCCCTGGGTCGACATCAGCGTCGACAGCAGTGGCCGCTCGGTGCCCAGCGCCGTCGGGTTGAAGGCGGGGATGCGTCCTTGCGTCGGGCGGATCGTCGACAGCCCGTTGCAGAACGCCGGCCACCGCAACGAGCCGCCGATGTCGTTGCCGTGTCCCACCGCGCCGACGCCCATCGCGATCGACGCGCCGGCACCGCCGGACGAACCGCCCGGCGTGATGCTCGGGTCCCACGGGTTGATCGTCCGCCCGTACAGCGGGTTGTCGGTCACCGCCCGCATCGAGAACTCGGGCGTGTTGGTGATGCCGATGATGACCGCGCCGGCCTTCTTGAGGTTGGCCACGACGGGCGAGTCGTCCGTGGCGATGTTGTCCGCGAGCGCGACCACGCCGTTCGAGTTCGGGTAGCCCGCGGCGTCGACGTTGACCTTCACAGTCACCGGGACGCCGCGCAGCAGACCGCCCGCCGCGTCCGAGGCGTCGTCGTCCAGGGCGCGGGCGCGCTCGAGCGCCTCGTCCCCGGTGTCGATGACCACGGCGTTGATCGCCGGGTTGACGTCGCGCATCCGCTCGACGGCCGAGGTCACCGCCTCCCTCGCCGAGATCGACCGATCACGGACCCCGTTCGCGATGTCGACCGCCGACCACTGCCACAGCTCGTTCGATGTCATTGCATCCGCCCTTCGTCGCCGTCCTCGTGCCGGTCAGCGTAGGGCAGCAGCGGACTGGCGGCATCTGACCGCCATCCGGCGGGCGGGACGGCCGTCATCGTGGTCGGAAAATCTGTCCCCAGAGGCCGCGTCCGGCTTGACCTTTGCCGCGCGAGCGGGCATCGTTTCATCACGCCTTCGAAGCGAGCGGCACGGCAGCGCAACCTCCCCGCCGCCCCGAGAGGCGCCGCGTCGGCCGGTGTGGCCGACGCCGCAGGCGCGACGCGTCCTGAGGCGTAGACAACCGCCTCCCCGTGTGGCTAGAATCGTTGTTTGCGCTGCCTTCCTTCTGGCATCTCGTAAAACCTCGACCGTCCACGCGAATCTGCATGCGTGCGATGCCCGAGGTGACGCGCCAGAGGCGTCCAGGAGCGTTGGTCAGAAATTTGCAGACGCCCGTCCTCGGAAGGACCCACCTTGGCAGGCTCCCGCCCCGATTCGACCGTCCGCTCGTCCGCCACTGCAGGTGCCAACGGCCTCCCCATTCCCGGAGCCCCGAAGCGCGTGTCGTTCGCGAAGATCCGCGAACCCCTCGCAGTGCCCGACCTGCTCGCCTTGCAGACCTCCAGCTTCGACTGGCTGGTCGGAAACGACGCATGGCGTGCCCGGGTAGGCGACGATCCGTCCGCGATCAGCGGTCTGGAGGAAATCCTCAACGAGATCTCACCGATCGAGGATTTCTCGGACACGATGTCCCTCACCTTCTCCAACCCGCGTTTCGAGGATGTCAAGGCTGACATCGAGACGTGCAAGGACAAGGACATGACGTACTGCGCCCCGCTGTTCGTCACCGCCGAGTTCATGAACAACACGACCGGTGAGATCAAGTCTCAGACGGTGTTCATGGGCGACTTCCCGATCATGACGCCGGGCGGCACCTTCGTCATCAACGGCACCGAGCGTGTCGTCGTCTCCCAGCTGGTCCGCTCGCCGGGCGTGTACTTCGATCGCTCGCTCGACAAGACCACCGACAAGGACGTCTTCGGCTGCAAGGTCATCCCGAGCCGCGGCGCCTGGCTGGAGTTCGACGTCGACAAGCGCGACACCGTCGGCGTGCGCATCGACCGCAAGCGCCGCCAGCCGGTGACCGTCCTGCTGAAGGCCCTGGGCTGGACCGAGGACCGCATCCGCGAGCACTTCTCCTGGTCCGAGACCATGATGGCGACGCTCGAGAAGGACAGCATCAAGACCGAGGACGAGGCGCTCCTCGACATCTACCGCAAGCTGCGCCCGGGCGAGCCGCCGACCCGCGACTCGGCGAAGACGCTGCTGAACAACCTGTTCTTCAACGCCAAGCGCTACGACCTGGCCAAGGTCGGTCGCTACAAGGTCAACAAGAAGCTCGAGCTCGACATCCCGACCGCCGAGTCGGTGCTCACCGAGGAAGACATCGTCGCCTCGATCGAGTACATCGTGCACCTGCACGCCGGCGACGAGGGCTACGACCTCGACGACATCGACCACTTCGGCAACCGTCGCCTGCGCACCGTCGGCGAGCTGATCCAGAACCAGATCCGCGTCGGCCTGTCGCGCATGGAGCGCGTCGTTCGCGAGCGCATGACGACCCAGGACGTCGAGGCCATCACGCCGCAGACGCTGATCAACATCCGCCCGGTGTCGGCCTCCATCAAGGAGTTCTTCGGCACCTCGCAGCTGTCGCAGTTCATGGACCAGACCAACCCGCTCGCGGGCCTGACCCACAAGCGCCGCCTGTCGGCGCTGGGCCCGGGCGGTCTGTCCCGGGAGCGTGCCGGCATGGAGGTCCGTGACGTCCACCCGTCGCACTACGGCCGCATGTGCCCGATCGAGACCCCGGAAGGCCCGAACATCGGCCTGATCGGCTCGCTCGCGTCGTTCGCGCGGGTCAACCCGTTCGGGTTCATCGAGTCGCCGTACCGCAAGGTCGTGAACGGCGTCGTCAGCGACCAGGTCGACTACCTGTCCGCCGACGAGGAGGACCGCCACGTCATCGCGCAGGCGAACTCGCCGCTCGACGCCAACGGCCGGTTCGCCGAGGAGAAGGTGCTCGTGCGCGTCAAGGGCGGCGAGACCGTCGAGGTCGCGCCGGACGCCGTCGACTACATGGACGTCTCGCCGCGCCAGATGAACTCGGTCGCGACCGCGATGATCCCGTTCCTCGAGCACGACGACGCCAACCGCGCGCTCATGGGCGCGAACATGCAGCGCCAGTCCGTCCCGCTGCTGCGCAGCGAGTCGCCGCTGGTCGGCACCGGCATGGAGCTGCGCGCCGCGGTCGACGCCGGTGACGTGCTCACCGCCACGAAGGCCGGCGTCGTCGAGGAGGTCGCCGCCGACTACGTGACGATCATGGCCGACGACGGCACCCGCCAGACGTTCGGGCTGCACAAGTTCACCCGCTCGAACCAGGGCACCTGCATCAATCAGAAGGTCCTGGTCGACGAGGGCCAGCGGATCGAAGAGGGCCAGATCATCGCCGACGGCCCGTGCACCCAGAACGGTGAGCTCGCGCTCGGACGCAACCTGCTGGTCGCGTTCATGCCGTGGGAGGGGCACAACTTCGAGGACGCCATCATCCTCAGCCAGCGCCTGGTGCGCGACGACGTCCTCTCCTCGATCCACATCGAGGAGTTCGAGGTCGACGCCCGCGACACCAAGCTCGGCCCGGAGGAGATCACCCGCGACATCCCCAACGTGTCGGAGGAGGCGCTGGCCGATCTCGACGAGCGCGGGATCATCCGCATCGGTGCCGAGGTCGTCGCCGGTGACGTGCTGGTCGGCAAGGTCACCCCGAAGGGCGAGACCGAGCTGACCCCGGAGGAGCGCCTGCTGCGCGCCATCTTCGGCGAGAAGGCCCGCGAGGTGCGCGACACCTCGCTGAAGGTCAAGCACGGTGAGTCCGGCAAGGTCATCGGCGTCCGCGTGTTCTCGCGCGAGGACGGCGACGAGCTGCCCCCGGGCGTCAACGAGCTGATCCGGGTGTACGTCGCCCAGATGCGCAAGATCACCGACGGTGACAAGCTCGCCGGCCGCCACGGCAACAAGGGCGTCATCTCCAAGATCCTGCCCGAGGAGGACATGCCGTTCCTGCCCGACGGGACCCCGGTCGACGTCGTGCTGAACCCGCTCGGCGTGCCGTCGCGCATGAACGTGGGGCAGATCCTGGAGACCCACCTCGGCTGGATCGCGAAGTCCGGCTGGGAGGTCGAGGGCGAGCCCGACTGGGCGAAGCTGCTGCCGGAGAACGCCCGCAGCTCCGAGCCGGGCACCAACACCGCGACGCCGATCTTCGACGGTGCGCGCGAGGAGGAGGTCATCGGGCTGCTCGGCTCGACGATTCCGAACCGCGACGGCAACCGCATGGTCGGCGGCAACGGCAAGGCGCAGCTGTTCGACGGTCGCTCCGGCGAGCCGTTCCCGACGCCGATCACCGTGGGCTACATCTACATCCTGAAGCTGCTGCACCTGGTCGACGACAAGATCCACGCCCGCTCGACCGGCCCGTACTCGATGATCACCCAGCAGCCGCTGGGCGGTAAGGCGCAGTTCGGCGGCCAGCGCTTCGGCGAGATGGAGTGCTGGGCGATGCAGGCCTACGGTGCGGCCTACGCGCTGCAGGAGCTGCTCACGATCAAGTCCGACGACATCGTGGGCCGCGTCAAGGTGTACGAAGCGATCGTCAAGGGAGAGAACGTCCCCGAGCCGGGCATCCCCGAGTCGTTCAAGGTGCTGCTCAAGGAGCTGCAGTCGCTGTGCCTGAACGTGCAGGTGCTGTCCAGCGACGGCCAGGCCATCGAGCTGCGGGACTCCGACGACGAGGCCGGCCGCACCGCTGACGAGCTCGGAATCGACCTGTCCCGGCGCGAGCCGAGCATCGTCGACCTCGAAGGCTAAGGCCGTGCGGCGCGAGGCTCCCCGCCGAGCCGCGCGCCGCACGCCGGCCTTCCCCGAGGGGCTGGACCCCTCACCAATCAAGAACAAGGGACTACATACGTGTTCGACGTAAACGTCTTTGACCAGCTCAAGATCGGGCTGGCTACCGCCGACGACATCCGCGCGTGGTCGTACGGCGAGGTGAAGAAGCCCGAGACCATCAACTACCGCACCCTCCGCCCGGAGAAGGACGGCCTCTTCTGCGAGAAGATCTTCGGCCCGACCCGCGACTGGGAGTGCTACTGCGGCAAGTACAAGCGGGTCCGCTTCAAGGGCATCATCTGCGAGCGGTGCGGCGTCGAGGTCACTCGCGCCAAGGTCCGCCGTGAGCGCATGGGCCACATCGAGCTCGCCGCGCCGGTCACGCACATCTGGTACTTCAAGGGTGTTCCCTCGCGACTGGGCTACCTGCTCGACATCGCGCCCAAGGACCTCGAGAAGATCATCTACTTCGCGGCGTACCTGATCACCTCCGTGGACGCCGACGCCCGGCACCGCGACCTGTCGACCATCGAGGCCGAGATCGCTGCCGAGAAGAAGCAGCTGGAGAACAAGCGCGACGCCGACCTGGAGACCCGCGCCAAGAAGCTCGAGGGCGACCTGGCCGAGCTGGAGGCCGAGGGCGCCAAGGCCGACGTCCGCCGCAAGGTGCGCGACGGCGGCGAGCGCGAGATGCGTCAGCTGCGCGATCGTGCCCAGCGCGAGATCGACCGCATCGACGAGGTCTCGGACACCTTCCGCAAGCTCGCGGTCGGCGACCTCATCGTCGACGAGATGCTCTACCGCGAGCTGTCGGACCGCTTCGGGGAGTACTTCGTCGGCGGCATGGGTGCCGCCGCCCTGCAGAAGCTGCTGCAGGACTTCGACCTGGACGCCGAGTCCGAGAAGCTGCGCGAGATCATCGCCGAGGGCAAGGGGCAGAAGAAGATCCGCGCCCTCAAGCGGCTGAAGGTCGTCGCGCACTTCCAGGCCACCGGCAACTCGCCGGCCGGCATGGTGCTCGACGCCGTCCCGGTCGTCCCGCCGGAGCTGCGCCCGATGGTCCAGCTCGACGGTGGCCGGTTCGCCACCTCCGACCTGAACGACCTGTACCGCCGCGTCATCAACCGCAACAACCGCCTGAAGCGTCTGCTGGATCTCGGCGCCCCCGAGATCATCATCAACAACGAGAAGCGGATGCTGCAGGAGTCGGTCGACGCGCTGTTCGACAACGGCCGCCGCGGCCGTCCGGTCACCGGACCGGGCAACCGCCCGCTGAAGTCGCTGTCCGACCTGCTCAAGGGCAAGCAGGGCCGGTTCCGCCAGAACCTGCTCGGCAAGCGCGTCGACTACTCCGGCCGTTCGGTCATCGTCGTCGGCCCGCAGCTCAAGTTGCACCAGTGTGGCCTGCCCAAGCTGATGGCGCTCGAGCTGTTCAAGCCGTTCGTGATGAAGCGGCTGGTCGACCTCGGCCACGCCCAGAACATCAAGTCGGCCAAGCGCATGGTGGAGCGGGCCCGCCCGCAGGTGTGGGACGTCCTCGAAGAGGTCATCACCGAGCACCCGGTGCTGCTGAACCGCGCGCCCACGCTGCACCGCCTCGGCATCCAGGCCTTCGAGCCGCAGCTCGTCGAGGGCAAGGCCATCCAGATCCACCCGCTCGTCTGCGCGGCGTTCAACGCCGACTTCGACGGCGACCAGATGGCCGTGCACCTGCCGCTGTCCGCCGAGTCGCAGGCCGAGGCCCGGATCCTGATGCTCTCGAGCAACAACATCCTGTCGCCGGCGTCCGGTCGTCCGATCACCGCGCCGTCGCACGAGATGATCATCGGTCTGTACTTCCTGTCGAACCTCATCGGCGGCGGCGCCGGCGAGGGTGACGTGTACTCGTCGTACGCGGAGGCGCTGATGGCCTTCGACCGCGGCAAGCTCGCGATCGACGCGAAGTGCAAGATCCGGCTGCGTGACGTGCCCGGTGTCGACAACGGCAAGGGCGAGCCGTGGGAGGCCCCCGAGGGCTGGGAGCCCGGCGACCCGATCCTGCTCGAGACCAGCCTCGGCCGGGTCATCTTCAACGAGACCCTGCCCGAGGACTACCGGTTCATCAACTACCCGGTCTCGAAGAAGGAGCTCGGCCAGATCGTCAACGATCTCGCGGAGCGCTACCCGAAGGTGCAGGTCGCGGCGTCGCTCGACGCGCTGAAGTCGACCGGCTTCTACTGGGCGACCCGCGCGGGCATCACGATCGGCATCGAGGACGTCTCGACGCCGCCGCAGAAGCCCGAGATCATCGCGCGCTACGAGGAGGACGCCGACAAGATCGAGAAGCAGTACCAGCGTGGTGTGATCACCGGTGACGAGCGCCGCCAGGAGCTCATCGAGGTGTGGACCCGGGCCACCGAGGAGGTTGCGAAGGCGACCGAGGCGAACTTCGAGGAGACCAACCCGGTCTTCATCATGATCGACTCCGGTGCCCGCGGTAACTGGCTGCAGCTGCGCCAGATCGCCGGCATGCGCGGCCTGGTGGCCAACCCGAAGGGCGAGATCATCCCGCGCCCGATCAAGTCCTCCTACCGCGAGGGCCTGTCGGTGCTGGAGTTCTTCATCGCCACGCACGGTGCCCGCAAGGGCCTGGCCGACACCGCGCTGCGTACCGCAGACTCGGGCTACCTGACCCGTCGTCTGGTCGACGTGTCGCAGGACGTCATCATCCGCGAGGAGGACTGCGGCACCGAGCGCGCCGTGGTCATGCCGATCGCCACCGAGGACGCCACCGGCACGCTGATCAAGGACCAGCATGCCGAGACGTCGTCGTACGCGCGGACGCTGGCCGAGGACGTCAAGGTCGGCGGCAAGCTCATCGCGGAGAAGGGCACCGACCTCGGTGACACCGTGATCGACGCGCTGATCGCCGCCGGGCTGAAGGAGGTGCGGGTGCGCTGCGTGCTCACCTGCGAGTCCGCCGTCGGCACCTGCGCCGCCTGCTACGGCCGTTCGCTGGCCACCGGCAAGACGGTCGACGTCGGCGAGGCCGTCGGCATCATCGCGGCCCAGTCGATCGGTGAGCCCGGTACCCAGCTGACGATGCGTACCTTCCACACCGGTGGTGCGGTCTCCGACAGCGGCGACATCACGCACGGTCTGCCGCGTGTGGTCGAGCTCTTCGAGGCCCGCGTCCCTAAGGGCAAGGCGCCGATCGCGGAGACGTCCGGTCGCATCCAGATCGAGGACCAGGACAAGCAGCGCAAGATCACGATCATCCCGGATGACGGCAGCGAGGAGGTCGTCTACGAGAAGATCTCCAAGCGCGTGCGGCTGCGGGTCGAGGAGGGCGACCACGTCACCATCGGCCAGCAGATGACCGACGGTGCGGTCGACCCGCACGAGGTGCTGCGGATCATGGGCCCCCGCGAGGTGCAGCTGCACCTGGTGCGGGAGGTTCAGGAGGTGTACCGCTCGCAGGGCGTGCAGATCCACGACAAGCACATCGAGGTCATCGTCCGCCAGATGCTCAAGCGGATCACCGTCATCGACTCCGGCTCGACCGAGTTCCTGCCGGGCTCGCTGCCGGAGAACGCGCAGTTCCTGGCCGAGAACCGCCGGGTCGTGGGCGAGGGCGGCGAGCCGGCCTCCGGGCGTCCGGTCCTCATGGGCATCACGAAGGCGTCGCTGGCGACCGAGTCGTGGCTGTCCGCGGCCTCCTTCCAGGAGACCACCCGCGTGCTCACCGATGCCGCCATCCAGGGCAAGAGCGACTCGCTCGTCGGCCTGAAGGAGAACGTGATCATCGGTCAGCTCATCCCGGCCGGCACCGGCATCGCCCGGTACCGCAACATCAAGGTGGAGCCCACCGAGGAGGCGCGCGCGTCGATGTACTCGATGTCGTCCTTCGACGAGGGCGGCTACTACGACGACAGCGTGTTCGGCCAGGGCTCCGGCCAGGCCGTCCCGCTGGACACCTTCGACGACGGCTACTACAGCTGATCCAGTCGAGCCGAGCGGCCCCACAGGCGATTGCCTGTGGGGCCGCTGCGTTCTGCGCGGCGCGCGGCCACTATGGGTGCCATGTACTTCCAGCCGCAGCAGCACGACTTCACGCCCGTCCCCGACCGCGACGGCGCGTGGCCGGTCATCGTGGCCGGCGCCGGCCCCATAGGGCTGACGGCGGCCCTGGGCCTCGCGAAGCGGGGGGTCGAGGTGCTCGTGCTCGAGGCGGGCGACTCGGTGAGCTACGGCAGCCGGGCGATCTGCGTGTCCCGCAACTCCCTGCAGATCCTCGACCGCCTCGGCGCGGGGCAGCGGTTCGTGGACGCGGCGCTCCCGTGGACCGGAGGGCGCAGCTACTACCGCGATCAGCAGGTGCTGCAGTTCGAGATGCCGGCGGCGGCGGAGTACGCCCGGCCGCCGATGGTCAACATGTCGCAGTCGGTGGCCGAGCAGATCCTGGTCGAGCAGGTGCAGCGCGAGCCGCTGGTGACCCTTCGGTGGCAGTGCGCCGTGCGGCGGGCCGCGCAGGACGTCGACGGGGTCGACGTCGGGATCGACACCCCCGCCGGGCCCGGGACGGTGCGGGCGCGCTGGCTGGTCGGCGCGGACGGCGCCCGCAGCGCGGTCCGCGCGGCGCTCGGCGTCGGGCTGTCCGGCACCAGCTACGAGGGCCGGTACGTGATCGCCGACATCCACTGGCCCTCCGCCTGGCCGACCGAGCGGCGCGTCTGGTTCGACCCGCCGAGCAATCCCGGCGCGACGATCATCATGCACCGCCAGCCCGACGACATCTGGCGCGTGGACTACCAGCTGCGGCCCGAGGACGACCCCGAGGCGGAGGTCGCCGAGGACCGGGTGCGGGAGCGCATCGAGCGGCATCTGCGCTGGCTCGGCAACGAGCTGCCCTGGACGCTCGAGTGGGTGAGCCTGTACCGGGCGCACGCGCTGTCGGCCGACAGCTACCGGCACGGCCGGGTCCTGCTCGCCGGCGACGCGGCGCACCTGGTGCCGATCTTCGGCGTCCGCGGCCTGAACTCCGGGCTGGAGGACGCCGACGACCTCGCGTGGAAGCTGTCACTGGTGGAGGCGGGCGCCTCCGACCGGCTGCTCGACAGCTACAGCGCCGAACGGCGCGACGCGTGGGCGCAGAACATCGCCAGCGCGCGCAAGAGCACCCTGTTCATGACGCCCGGCACGCCGGGCTATCGGATGACGCGCGACGCCGCGCTGCTGCTGGCCGCCCACGACCCGGTGTTCTCGCACCTGCTCAACCCGCGCCAGTCCAGCGCGACCCATGCCCGGCGATCACCCATCACCAGTCCCGACCAACGCGGGTCGGGGGAGAGGGTCCGCCCCGGGGACATGGTCGACGATCGCCGGCTCGCCGCGGGCGAGCTCGACGGCGTCCGCGCGGCCACCCTGCACGAGGCGATCGGCGCGGGCTTCGCGGTCCTCGGCGTCGGGGTGCCGGCCGAGGTGCTCGATGACGCCTGCCGGCGCGCCCGGCAGGCGGTCGGCGCCGCCCTGCCGGTCGCCGGGCTCCGCGTCGCTGCCGGGACGGGGCTCGCGGACGCGCT
>NZ_WBKP01000060.1 GCF_009602465.1 Cumulibacter manganitolerans
GCGAGCGCCGTCTGCACCAGCGCGCCCGCCATGGCGGAGAGGCGCCGGATCGTCGAGCCGCCGGTCGAGATCCGGCAGCGCCGCTGGGGCGGGCTGCACCCGGGCCAGGTCGTCGCGGCGGAGGCGGCGGTCGTGGCCGCCGCGGCGGGGTCGCGCAGCCCGTGGCCCGTGCTGCTGCCGGTGGTGCTCGCAACTGCCGCCGTCCTCGCCTGCTGCTTCGTCCGGCTCCGCGGCCGGTGGCTGTACGAGTGGCTCGGGACCGCGCTGCGCTACCTGGTCCGTACCCGCGCCGGCACGCTCGACGAGCAGCGCCCCGTGGACGGCGTCCTCGCGGCGACGACGCACGGCGGCGCACTGCGCCGGCTGGAGATCGACGGCGCGGAGGTGGCTGTGCTGACGGACTCGACGGGGTACACCGCCGTGCTGGAGGTCGTCCCGGACGGCGCGGATCCCGCGGGCGGTCAGCGTCTCCTCCCCCCGTTGGGTGAGCTCCTTCCGCACAACGAACCGGGCGACGTGCCGATCTCCGTGCAGGTGGTCACGCACACGGTGCCCGCACCCAGCGTCGCCGCCGCCGACGACGCGGCCGCCCACTCCTACCGCGAGCTCGGTGGTGGCCAGATCCCGTCGCGGCGCCGCACCTGGTTGTGCGTGCAGGCGATGCATTCCGCCGAGGTGCCGACGCCGCGCGCCGTCGAGCAGGCCCTGATCAATGCGGTACGCCGGATCCAGCGGCGGATGCGCAAGTCGGGATTCCGGCCGCGGGTGCGCAGCGTGCGCGAGACCGCCGCAGACCTGCTCGGCCTGGTCCGCGTCGACCCGGGACAGCCGGCCGACGGCCCGGCGGTGCGCGAGCGGTGGGGCCGGTGGACCGCCGGCCGCGCGACGCACGTGACGTACCGGGTGAGCGGCTGGCCGGCCCTCGCCGACCGGGCCGCGGCGGGCCCGCTGATCGACGGCATCGACTCGGTGCCGGCGACCTCCCGGACCAGCTCTCTGGCCGGCCGCCGCGTCGGAGAGCTCGTCGACGTCGAGGCCGTCCTGCGGTTCACCACCGCCGAGGGCGCCGGGCAGCGCGCAGTCGACGATGCGCTCGGCGCACTGCTGCGCGGTTCGGGCGCCGTCCTGCAGCGTCTGGACGGCGATCACCGCTTCGGCGTCGGCGCGACCCTGCCGACGGGCGGGTTCGCGGTATGAGCGAGGTCTTCGACGACGTCCGCCGGGCGGCCGACATGGCGGTGCCGGCCCAGGTCACGGCGGCACGGACCAGCGCGGAGGTACTCGCCGGCATCGGTCTCGCCGTGGGCGGCGGCGGGATGATCCTCGGCCGGGACCGCGACGGAGTCCCCGTCGTGCGGGAGATCTTCCACCATGAGCCACGAGAGATCCTCGTGGTCGGCACGCTGGGCCTGGCGAAGGTCATCGCTTTCCGCGCGCTGGCGCTCGGTGCCCAGGTCTGGGTCGAGACCCGGCGCGTAGCGGCGTGGGAATCCTTCATTCGTACCTCTGCCGGCGCGTCCGGCGCCATCCAGGTGGTCCGGGAGTTCCCCGACACCCGGTTCGCCGACGAGGATCGCCCGATGCTGGTGGTCGTCGACAGCGACTCGTCGCTGTCCGAGGAGGACCAGGTGGGCACGCCGTGGACGACGGTGCTGACGGTCTATGCGCAGCTCACGCCGTGGAACGTCGCCGACCTCGGCCAGGCGGACCTGGTCGTCATGCAGGAGCTGGCACCCGGTGAGATCCGGCTGGCGGCGTCGGCCCTGCGCGGCAGCGGCATCGAGGACCGCCCCGCGGAGGTCGGTCCGGGGGAGATCACCGTGATCGCCGGTGGCGACGCGCAGGTCGCCACCCCGGCGCTCACCAGCGTCGAGGGCTATCTGATCGGCGACATCCGCCGCGCCCGGCGCGCCGCGGGGCGGCCGCGGAACGGCTGAGACCGGCGACGGCTTCCGCAACCCGGGCCCGGCACGACAGACTGAGGCGCAGACGGAGGTCATCCGGGCCTCGCCGACCGATGAACGGACAGATGATGAGCGAGCACACGTACGGGATCTCGGAGATCGTCGGCTCGTCGACGACAGGTATGGACGACGCGATCAAGAACGCGGTCGAGAAGGCCGCCAAGACGGTCCGCGGCCTCGAGTGGTTCGAGGTGACGCAGGTCCGCGGCCACCTGGAGGAGGGCACCGTGGGGCACTACCAGGTCACCGTCAAGATCGGCTTCCGGATCGACGACTAGGCGGCTACCGGGTGCCTGCGCGCGGGTCGAGGTCGATCACCTGCTCCTGCCGGTGCTGCACCTCCGCGGCAGGCACCCACCCGCGATAGACGCCCCGTTCCACCCGCTCCAGGTCCGCCGCGGCGGCCGCGGGCGCATCGTGCGCGAGGGATTCCACGTACAGCTCGTGATCCGTCTCGTCCAGGAGGGCGACGAGGAGGTTTCGGTATCGACCGACGGGGCGCCGGTACTGCAGGCTGGCGCACTCCGCCAGCGGAACCTCGCGGACGAAGTGGTCACCGGCCTCGAGGAACCCCTCGACCGGCCGGTCGCTGCGCAGGCTGACGAGCCGCTGCTCCGCGCCGAGATACACCGCGGCGTCGTACTCGACGCCGCGGTAGCCCGCGACGATGCGGGGCGGCCGCGTCACCACGGTGTGCTCCCGCGCGGCGGTGGCCCGTCGGCGCGCGTGTCGAGCACCTCGCCGGCGCGGGCGATCAGCCGCCAGCCGCCGGCGGCACCGTCGAACAACGCGACCCGGCGCTCGGCGCCGTCGGTGATCTCCCAGATCTCGGCGCCGGTCGGCAACGGCGCGCGGTTGGCCTTGAGCTCCCTGATCACCTGGCCGCGCCCGGGGCCGAAGCCGAGGCCGGTGAACGGCGGTTCCTCCACGATCGTCCCGCCGACCAGGTCCCGTGCGCGCGGGGTCTCGCCGCCGTACGCATCGGCGTACAGCCCGAGCGCGAGCGGTCGCCACCGCAGCACGAAGGCGGCGCCGGCCTCGTTCAGGTAGTCGTCCGCGGGCAGCGCGAGCGACTCGACGAGCACCCGGGGGCTGCTGATGTGCTCCACGTGCCAGTAGAGCTGGCAGTAGCCCGAGACGGTGGAGACGCGGTCGGTCACGAACCTCTCGGCGGCGCCCCGGGGCAGCGCCTTCTGCAGCACGAGCTCGAAGCGGCCCTCGGGCGTGTCCAGCAGCTCGATCGGGGGTGCGGCGAGCCGTGCCACCATCCCGGACTCGAGGTAGAACGCGACGCCGAGCCCCGGGTTCACGGCCAGCCCGAACGCGGGGTCCGGCCAGGCGGCGGCGAGCTCGTCGAGGCGGGTGACGGCGCCGTGCACCAGGCTCCCGGAGCTCGCCAGCGACATCGCCTCGAACGACGTGTACGCCGTCACGAAGGTCCGCTCGTCGTCGGCGTACGTCGGCCAGCGGGTCTCCTCGCGTCCGTCCTGCGCGGCGCGGGTGGTCGGCATGACCAGCTGCGCGGGCATCAGCAGGCCCCAGCAGCGAGCGGTGTCACCGGCCGAGAACGCCGCCTGCAGCTCGCGCTCGAAGTCGCTCGCCGCCGTCCACGGAAGCTCGGCGCGGAGCGGGCCCGTCATGCGCCGCCACGGAACGCGGAGTCGAGCGCGAGCGACGCCAGGTCCTGTGCGGCCTGCCGCGTCTCCGGCTGCAGCTGGGCGAAGTCGAGATAGCCGCCGGTTGCGATGGCCGGATCCGCGGGCACGCAGACCACCGTGCGGCAGATCTGCTCCAGTCCGCGCTTGGTCTCCTCGACGTCGATGCTCGGCTGCTGCCCGACGTTCCCGACGACCACGATCGACCGGCGCGCGAGGTCGTCGTGGCCGGTGGAGATCAGCCATTCCAGCGCATTGTGCGCCGACAGTACGCCGTCCACGCTCGCCGACGTCGCGATGACCAGGGCGTGCGAGGCCTCGACCACCCGACGCATCAGGGATCCGGCGATCCCCGTCCCGCAATCGGTGATGGAGACCGGGAAGTAGCGGTAGAGCGCGCGGACGGCCGCGACGTAGGTCTGCTCGTCGAACGCGGCGCTCTGTGCGGGGTTCCGGCCGGACGGCACGACCCACACCCCGTCGTCGGTGCGGGCGACCATGCCCCGCAGCACCGCCAGCGTCCCGGGGTCGCCCATCGCGGCGATGTCGTGCGCCGACGCGACCGGCGGGGTACCGAGCCGCAGCAGGAGCGACCCGTACGTGGTGTCGCTGTCGAGCAGCAGGACGGGTTCGGGGCGGCCGCGCGCGATGGTGCGCGCCAGCAGGATCGCCGACGTGGTCTTCCCGACGCCGCCCTTGAGCCCCACGACGCTGATCCGGCGCGGCGTCTCGATGCGGCGTCCGAGAGCGTCGCTACTCGCGTTGCGGGGCAGCTCGGCCGGGCGCCGGCCACGCCCGAACCAGCGGCGCCGGGCGGGCGCGACGTTCGTCAGGTGCGCGACCCGCGGGTCCAGGTGCGGCGCGACCGGGCGCAGATCGTCGGCGCCGGTCGTCACCCGCGTGCGGCGGCCGGGCTCCGCGAACCGGTCGCCTCCGGGGGCGGGCCCGGACTCGCCTGGGTCGGCCGGGGGCCCGTCCGGTCCGCGACCGAGCCGGTCGGGCGATGCAGCGGTGAACTGCGACGGGCGCCGGGGAGCGATCGGGGGCGGGCTGGTGGGCGGAGCCACCGCCGGCCGGGGACCGGAGCCCGTGGGCGGAAGCGGCGACGGTGCTGGTACCGAGCCCGGGGGAGCAGGGCGCCCCTCAGGGATGTTCGTCATGCGCTTCCCATCGGTGATCGGTGACGGCACGGTCGATCATAGGTGTCGACGGGCTGTAGGAGCCCGTCCGCCGCCGTGGCGTTCCGCCTCCGCCGCGTGGCGGGGGCGCGGCACACTGCAATAATCGCTGGCGGCTGAGCAAGTGACTCCGACGTACGAGAAGTGGGGCCATGGCGCGGACGATACAAGTCGATCCCGGCAGAGCAGGGTGCTACGTGAAGATCGCCGAGGCGATCGACGAGGCGCCCGCCGGGGCGGTGATCCGGATCGCCCCGGGCGAGTACGCCGAGAGCCTGCGCATCCTCGGCAAGGAGGTGACCCTCGAGGGGACGCCGGTCGACGAGGCTGCCGAGGGCGGCGGCGCGGCGCCACCCGTGCGGATCGTCGGGGACGGCGGCTGGGCGCCCACCGTCGAGCAGTCCGGCGGCCGGCTGACGCTCATGCACCTGGCGATCGCCGCCCGGGACGCCGACGCGGTCAAGGTCGTCGGCGGCGCACTGCGCGTGGAGTCCGCCGCGCTGAGCGCATCCACCGGCAACGCCCTGCGGGTCGTCGACGGCGCGACGGTCACGGGTCGCGGGCTCACGATCGCCGACTCGCAGGTCGGCGTCCTGTTCGAGGATGCCGAGGGCGAGATCACCGATTCGGTGATCCGCGACATCGGCGACGACGGAGTCGTGATCCGGATCGGCGCCACGCCGGTGCTGCGCAGCTGCACGATCGAGAACGCCGGCGGCCGCGGCATCTACGTGTACGAGTCGGCCAAGCCGACCATCGAGGGCTGCGAGATCGTCGGCGCCCGCGGGGAAGGCATCTCGATCGCGCAGGGCGCCGCGCCGACGTTGAGCCTGTGCAAGGTCGTCGGGGCCGGATCCGCAGGGATCCGGTTCGCACCCGGCACGGCGGGGTCGCTGCGCGGCTGCAGCACCGAACGCTGCGGATCACCGGAGATCGACATCGCCGACGGCGCGGACGTCGACCGCAGCGACGCGAATGCGGACGCCGCCGGACTCGGCGCGGTCGAGACCCCGAAGGGCGACCCTGCGAAGGTCGCGTCGCTGCTCGCCGAGCTCGACGGCATGGTCGGGCTCGAGGGCGTCAAGGCCGAGGTCCGCTCGATCATCGACGAGATCCAGGTCAACGAGTGGCGGCGGGCCGCGGGCCTGAGCACCGGAGGCATGTCGAACCACCTGATCTTCGCCGGCGCACCGGGCACCGGCAAGACGACTGTCGGGCGCATCTACGGGCAGCTGCTCGCCGCCCTCGGCGTCCTGCCGGGTGGCCCGCTCAAGGAGGTATCGCGGCGCGACCTGGTCGGTCAGTACGTCGGGCACACGGCGGAGAAGACGGCGGCCGTCTTCGACGAGGCCAAGGGCGGCGTGGTGTTCCTCGACGAGGCCTACACCCTTACCCGGCAGGCCGGCGGCGGCAGCAACGACTTCGGCCAGGAGGCGGTCGACATGATCGTCAAGCTGATGGAGGACATGCGCAAGGACATCGCCGTCATCGCCGCCGGCTACACCAACGAGATGCGCGACTTCCTCGACGCGAACCCGGGCCTCGCCTCCCGCTTCGTGAAGACCATCGAGTTCGAGAACTACGACGCCGAGGACCTGACGCGGATCATCACCGGCATGGTGTCCGGCAACGACTACCGGCTCGGTGAGGGCGCCACCGACCTGCTGCGCGGATACTTCGCACAGCTGCCCCGCGACGCGAGCTTCGGCAACGCGCGCGACGCGCGCAAGCTCTTCGAGAAGCTCCGCAAGGTCCAGTCCGGGCGGTTGCGCCGGCTCCCTGGCCGGCCGGATCTCGAGGCGCTGATCACCATCACCGCGGACGACGTCCGCGCCGCCGTCGCGTCCTAGGCTCGCCGTCGGGACCGGACGGTCCTAGGCTGGCGGCATGCCAGGATCGCTGATCGTGTCGATGGGCGTCTCCGTCGACGGCTTCATCCAGGACCGCCAGGGCCGGTTCGACTGGTCCGAGCCCGGTGAGGAGCAGTTCGCCTTCCACCTCGAGCAGGTCCGCGGCCTCGGCGGCGTCCTGCTGGGCCGGCGGCTGTACGAGAGCATGGTGGTCTGGGAGACCGACCCGTCGTTCCTGCAGACCGCGCAGGACCATGCCTTCGCCGCTGCCTGGAGCGCTCTGCCGAAGGTGGTCTTCAGCCGCACCCTCGACCGCGTGCAGGGCAACGCCCGCCTGGCCTCGGGCTCGGTGGCCGACGAGGTGCGCGCCATGGTCTCCTCGACCGAGCAGGACGTCGAGATCGGCGGAGCGGACCTGGCCGGTCAGGCGATCGGTCTGGGCCTCGTCGACGAGTTCCATCTCTTCCGCGGCCCGATCATCGTCGGGGGCGGTACGCCGCTCCTGCCACCGGTGACGGAGGCCATCCGGCTCGAGCTGGTCGAGACCCGGACCTTCGCGTCGAAGGTGCTGTACGAACGCTATCGCCGCGCACCCTAGGGGTCGCCTGCTGCGTCGCGACGAGCCGACCTTTAGCCGACGAAGATGCCGCGCGCGGCGAGCCACGCCTGCGGGTCGACGCGCTGCCCGTAGGCGCCCTTCTGCACCTCGAAGTGCAGGTGCGGGCCGGTCGAGTAGCCGCGATTGCCGATGTCGGCGATGTGCTGTCCGGCGGCGACGGTCTGGCCCGCCTGGACGTAGTACTGGTTGACGTGCCCGTAGACCGTGACGTCGCCGTTCGCGTGCTGGATGTAGACGGCCAGGCCGAACCCGGTGGCCGGTCCGGCGCGCAGCACGGTGCCGGCGCCCGCCGCGAAGATCGGCGTGCCGATCGCGTTGGCGATGTCGATGCCCTGGTGGAAGGTGCCCCAGCGGGAGCAGAAGCAGCTGGTGAAGGTGCCGGAGGCGGGCAACGCCCACTCGCCGGTGACCTGGCCGGTGACGCCGGTCGAGTCCGTGGCCACGCCGGGCGCGTCGCCCTGCGGCTGCGTCGGGATGCCGGCCTGCTTCTTGAGCCCGTCCATCTGCTGCTGCGCGGCGGCCAGCTTCGCCTGGCTGTCGGAGGAGACCTTCTGCGCCTCCTCCGCCTTCGCCTGGGCGTCGGCCGCGGCCGCATCGGCGGCCGTGCTCGCCGCCTGCTGCTTCTCCTGCGCGGCGACCATCGCCTCGATGTGCGCGACCTGGTAGCCGCTGACCTGGTCGCTCAGCACGACCTTGTCGATGAAGTCCTGAGGACCGTCGGAGGACAGCAGCGTCGCCTGCGACAACGAGATCGGGCCCTGCTTGTACAGGTCGGCGGCGACCTCGTTGGCGTCCTTCTTGGCCTTGTCCGCCTCCGCCGTCGCGACGTCCAGGTCGGCCTTGGCCTTGGCGGCGGCGTCCTTGGCGACGCTGGACTGCCCGACCGCCTGGTTCGCGGCGTCCGCCGCGGCGAGCATCTCGGCGTTGAGCTTGTCGATCTGCTGCTGCAGTGCGACGACCTCGGGGGAGACCTGACCGCCGGTGCCCGTCTGCGCAGCCTCGACGCTCTTCGCGGAGGGCGCGGCGCCCGACGCGCCCGCGCCGGAGGAGGGGCTCGCGGAGCCGGAGGAGGAGGGAGCGGCGCTGGCGCTGAGCGGAGTGCTCACAGCCACCGTGAAGGCGGCCAGCGCACTCACGATCACCATCTTGCGACGATGCACTAGGTCAGGTTCCTTACAGTCATGTCGGGTGCCACGGCCTGACACACGATAACGGACAGGTAAAGACAGTCAATAGTCTGCACCTGGGCTGCACCGTCGCGGCCGTTGTCCACAGCACTGTGGACGGCTCCCGACTCGGTATTCGCGTCGAGTCAGGTCATCGGAACTGAACGGCGGATGCCCACTCAGTAACGATCCGGTAACACGGTAGCGTGCCGAGCGCGCTCCGTCGACCCTTCGAGGTTCAGGTAACACTTTCGTATGCGTGAGACCGACCCAGGAGGCAAGCGATGAGCGGAGCGCTCACCCGGCGAGACTGGCTGCCGCCACAGGTGCAGGACCGGATCGAGCAGGCCCGCGGCCTGGCCGCCGGCGCCCCCGCCGAGATCCTCGCCGGCCTCGAGGAGCTCGTCGCCGAGAATCATCGGATCCACGACGTCGAGTGCCTGAACCTCAACCCGGCGACCAACGTGATGAACCCCCGCGCCGAGGCGCTCCTCTCGCGCGGGCTGGGCACCCGGGCGTCCCTGGGCTACCCGGGCGACAAGTACGAGGTGGGCCTCGAGGCCATCGAGCAGATCGAGGTGGTCGCCGCCGAGCTCGCGGCCCGGGTGTTCGGCGCGACGTACGCCGAGGTCCGGGTCGGCTCCGGGGCGTTGGCCAACCTCTACGCGTTCATGGCCACCACCCGGCCGGGACAGCGCATCATCGCGCCGCCCGCCACCATCGGCGGGCACGTCACGCATCACGTCGGCGGAGCGGCCGGCTGGTACGGGCTCGAGACGCTCGAGGCGCCGGTCGACCCGCGGAGCTACTCGATCGACGTCGACGCCCTGCGCGCGCTCGCGCGCGAGACCCGTCCCGCGCTGATCACCGTCGGCGGCTCGCTCAATCTCCAGCCGCACCCCGTGGCCGACCTGCGTGCCGTTGCCGACGAGGTGGGCGCCCTGCTGCTGTTCGACGCGGCGCATCTGTGCGGAGTGATCGCCGGCGGCGCCTGGCCCAACCCGCTCGAGCAGGGCGCGCACCTGATGACGATGTCGACGTACAAGAGCCTCGGTGGTCCACCCGGCGGCCTCGTCGTCACCCGCGATGCGGAGCTCGCGCAGCGTCTGGAGGCGATCGCCTACCCCGGTTTGACGGCCAACTCCGATGCCGGGCGCGTCGCGGCGCTCGCGGTCACGCTCGTCGACTGGACGGCGGCCGGCATGTCGTACGCCGAGGAGATGGTCGCCTCGGCCGCGGCGCTCGCCGCCGCGCTGCAGTCCCGGTCGGTGCCGGTCTTCTCGACGTCCGCGGGCCCGACCAGCTCCCACCAGATCGCCATCGAGGCGGCGGCGTACGGCGGCGGGCAGCATGCCGCCCGAGCGCTGCGCCGTACCGCCAACCTGCTCACCTGCGGCATCGGGTTGCCGCTCGCTCCGATCGCGAACGACCTGAACGGCCTGCGCATCGGCACGCCCGAGGCCGTGCGCCTGGGCATGACGACCGCCGACATGCCGCAGCTCGCGGAGCTCATCGCCAGGGGGCTGGACGGCGACGCGACCGTCGCCGCCGAGGTGACCGAGTGGCGCAGCGCCTTCACCGACGTGCACTACACCGCGGATCCCGCCGCGAGCGCTCCTCAGTTCCGTAAGATCTAGGTGCCGCAGACGACTGTCTCTCGCCGGATGCGACGCGTGCCGCGGCCACGCCGTCGCCTCCGTGGAGCGATCTGATGGCCGCTGGGCTCGCCGCGCTACTCGACGACATCGCCGCCCTCGTCAAGGCCGCCGCCGCGTCGGCGGACGACGTCGCGGCCGCGGCCGGACGGGCGAGCGCCAAGGCGGCCGGCGTGGTCATCGACGACACGGCCGTCACGCCCAGGTACGTGCAGGGCATCGAGCCCAAGCGCGAGCTGCCGATCATCAAGAAGATCGCGATCGGCTCGCTCCGCAACAAGCTGCTGTTCATCCTCCCCGCGGCGATGCTGCTCAGCCAGTTCATCCCCTGGCTGCTGACGCCGTTGCTGATGCTCGGCGGCACCTATCTGGCCTACGAAGGCGCCGAGAAGGTCTGGGAGTGGATCTCCGGCCACCACGAGGTCGAGGCCGACGACCAGCCGGGCATCGACAGCACCGACCGCGAGAAGCAGATCATCACCGGCGCCGTCCGGACCGACTTCATCCTGTCGACCGAGATCATGGTCATCTCCCTCAACGAGGTCGCCGACGAGCCGTTCTGGTCACGGCTGCTGATCATGATCGTCGTCGCCATCGCCATCACCGTGCTGGTGTACGGACTCGTCGGGCTGATCGTGAAGATGGACGACATCGGCCTGGCGATGGCCAAGCGCGACTCCGAGGGCGCGCAGCGGGTCGGGCTGGGCCTGGTGCGCGCGATGCCGAAGGTGCTGAGCGTCCTGTCCACCGTCGGCATCGTCGCGATGCTGTGGGTGGGCGGCCACATCCTGCTCGTCGGCGTCGACGACCTCGGCTGGCACGCGCCGTACGGCCTCGTGCACCGCCTCGAGGAGGCCGTGCACGGCGTCGGCGGCATCGGCGGCGTACTCGCCTGGCTCGTGAACACGCTGGCCTCGGCGGTCGTCGGCCTGGTGGTCGGCGCGGTCGTGGTGCTGGTCGCGCACTTCGTCCCGCGCCGCAAGAAGCCGGCCGAGACGGCCGCGCACTGACGGGCTACGCCCGAGGGGAGAGGCGGGCATAGAGTTGGCGGCGCCACAGCCGACCGTCGAAGGACTCTGCTTGAGCATCAACCCGCCGACCGAATCCGCCATGCGACGCGCGCTCGCCCGAGCCGAGCGCGCAACCTCGATCGATGAGACCGAGGCGGAGGTGCTGCTGCACGCGCGCGGCGCCGACCTCCAGCGGTTGTGCGCCGCGGCGTCCCTGGTCCGCGACAGCGGCCTGCAGGCCGCCGGCCGGCCCGGCGTGCTGACGTACAGCAAGAAGGTCTTCATCCCGGTCACCCGGCTGTGCCGCGACCGCTGCCACTACTGCACCTTCGTCACCGTGCCCGGCCGCCTTCCCGCGGCGTACCTGTCGCCGGACGAGATCCTCGAGATCGCCCGGCAGGGCGCCGAGCTCGGCTGCAAGGAGGCGCTGTTCACCCTCGGTGACCGGCCCGAGGATCGCTGGGACGCCGCCGCCCGGTGGCTCGACGAGGCCGGCTACCCGGACACCCTCTCGTACGTGCGCGCCATGGCGATCCGGGTCCTGGAGGAGACCGGCCTGCTGCCACACCTCAACCCCGGCGTGATGTCGTGGGCCGAGCTCCAGCGGCTGCGGCCCGTCGCGCCCTCCATGGGGATGATGCTCGAAACGACGTCCCGCCGGCTGTACGAGACCCCCGGTGAGGCGCACTACGCGTCGCCGGACAAGGACCCCGACGTGCGGATCCGGGTGCTCGAGGACGCCGGCCGGCTCAACATCCCGTTCACCACCGGGCTGCTGATCGGCATCGGGGAGACGTACGCCGAGCGCGTCGACTCGATCTTCACACTGCGCCGGATCGCGCGCACGTACGGCGGGATCCAGGAAGTCATCATCCAGAACTTCCGCGCCAAGCCGGACACCGCGATGCGCGCCGCCCCGGACGCCGACATCGAGGAGTTCGCCGCCGCGCTCGCGGTCACCCGCATCGTGCTCGGCCCGAAGATGCGCCTGCAGGCACCCCCCAACCTCGCGCCGAACGACCTCGCGTTGCTGATGGCGGCCGGCATCGACGACTGGGGCGGCATCTCGCCGGTGACCCCCGACCACGTCAACCCCGAGTACCCCTGGCCGCAGATCGACGAGCTCGCCGCGTTCGTCGAGCAGCGTGGCTTCACGCTGCGCGAGCGGCTCACCATCTATCCCGAGTACGTCCGGCGCCGCGAGGCATGGCTCGACCCCCGCCTGTTCGGCCATGTCGCCGCGCTCGCCGGCGCCGACGACCTCGCCGACGAGAACGCCGTCGTGCAAGGGAAGCCGTGGCAGGAGCCGCCGTCCGCGATGGTGGCGAGCGGTCGCGTCGACCTGCACACCGCCATCGACACCGAGGGCCGCCGGACCGAGACCCGCTCCGACTTCGACGAAGGCGTCTACGGAGACTGGACGGAGATCGGCCGCGCGGTCCGGCAGCCCGGGGCCCGCGGATCCTCGGCGACGATGCGCGCCGAGTTCGTCGCGGCCCTGTCGGCCGCCGAGGACCGCCAGGCGGCGATGACCGACGCGCAGGCGGCGGTGCTGTTCGACGCGCAGGACGGCGCGGAGGTCGACGCGCTGGCGCAGCTCGCCGACGAGCTGCGGCGCGACGCAGTCGGCGACGACATCACGTACGTCGTCAACCGGAACATCAACTTCACCAATGTCTGCTACACCGGGTGCCGGTTCTGCGCGTTCGCGCAGCGGCGGACCGACGCCGACGCGTTCACCCTCTCGCTCGAGCAGGTCGCCGACCGGGCGCAGCAGGCGTGGGACGTCGGAGCGACCGAGGTGTGCATGCAGGGCGGGATCCACCCGGACCTGCCGGGCACGGCCTACTTCGACATCGCCCGGGCGGTCAAGCAGCGCACGCCGGACATGCACGTGCACGCCTTCTCGCCCATGGAGGTGGTCAACGGTGCGGCGCGCACCGATCTGACGATCGGCGAGTTCCTGACCGCGGCGGCCGAGGCCGGCGTCGACTCCTTCCCGGGCACGGCGGCCGAGATCCTCGACGACGACGTCCGGTGGGTGCTCACCAAGGGCAAGCTGCCGACCGCGCAGTGGATCGAGGTCGTGACGACCGCGCACCGGCTCGGTCTGCCGACGACGTCCACGATGATGTACGGCCATGTCGACAACGCCTCGCACTGGCTGGCCCACCTGCGGCTGATCGGCCGGCTGCAGGACGACACGGGCGGGTTCAGCGAGTTCGTGCTTCTGCCGTTCGTGCACTCTTCTTCGCCGATATATCTGGCAGGCATCGCGCGGCCCGGCCCGACCGCGCTCGAGAACCGAATCGTGCACGCGATGTCTCGGATTCTGCTGCACGGCAAGATCCGCAACATCCAGACGTCGTGGGTGAAGACCACCGAGCACAGCGTGGTCACCCACCTGCGTGGCGGCGTCAACGACATCGGCGGGACGCTGATGGAGGAGACGATCTCGCGGATGGCCGGCTCGGAGTCCGGCTCGTTCCGCACGATCACCGAGCTGGAGCGCATCGGTGGCCTCGCCGGCCGGCCCGTGCGCCAGCGCACCACGGAGTACGGCGAGGTGCCCGCCGAGCGGCGTGCCGCTGCGTTGCGCAGCGGCGGCGTCCTACCGGTCGACCTGCTGCGGCAGGTACCGGTCGCCGGCGCGGTCGCGAAGTAAGCGAGCGGGCCGTCGGTCGCGAGCCAGCCGTCGATCGCACCCCCGAAGCGGACTTCGGCGGCAACAGCGGGGAAATAAGCCCGCTTCTGCCGTCGGACCCCGCTCGATCGCCGCTGCCCGCTCCGCCGCCGGGCGGCCCCTATCTGCGGTAGACCGACACCGCCCAGCCGGCGTCGTCGTCGAACGGCGCCAGCTGCCAGGTGGCGAAGCGGTGCTGCAGCGCGAGCCCCGCGGCCGCGGCGTCGGCGTCCTGCATCTCGGGCGTGTAGTCCCGCCCGATCGCGAAGCCGGTGACGAGGCGGCCTCCGGGACGCAGCAGCCGCGTCAGCGAGGCCAGCACCGCGGCCTCGGTGCCCGGAGCGAGGTAGACCATCACGTTGCCGGCCAGCGCGACGATGTCGTACTCGGTGGGCAGCCCGGCGGCGGACAGCACGTCCGGAGCCAGCGTCAGCAGGTCGGCCGCGAGCAGCGGGAGATCCGGATACCGTTCGCGCCCGAGAGCGATGTGCCCGGCGTCCTTGTCGACGCCGGCCACCCGATGCCCGGCCCGCAGCAGTACCGCGCCGACGCGGCCCGCACCGCAGCCGGCATCCAGGATGGTCGAGCCCCGATCGGCGAGCGCGTCGATGAAGCGGGCCTCGCCCGCGGTGTCGGCGCCCGACTCGTGCAGGTCGCTGAACCGGTCGACGTACGCTTGCCACTTGTCCTGGTGGGCGACGAGCTCGAGGTCCCAACGCGTCGGTCGTGATGCGGTCATGCCGCTGATTCTCCCAGGGCCCGTGCACCGCTGCAGGCGGCTTGCGTATCATGGTCCGAGCATCGCTGCGGGCGTAGTTTAATGGCAGAACTTCAGCTTCCCAAGCTGATAGCGCGGGTTCGATTCCCGTCGCCCGCTCAACTGCCGAACCCCTCCACTCTCAATCGGCCGTACGGCTCAGGAGATGCGGAGGGGTTCGGCGTTTTCGTGGATCGTGCGGGGATCAACCCTTCGGCTTGGTGCCCGGGAGCAGGCCGGCGTCGATGACCGCCTTCACGTACGGACGGGCGGCCGCGAAGATCTCGTCGGCGTCGTCCACCCCGGCCCACACGCCGGCGGCGGCGTCGTCGGTCTCGTCCTCGACCTTGCGCTGCAACGCGGCACCGGCCTCGGTGAGCCGCTCGGCCCCCGCCTCGAGCAGCCCGCGAGTACGCAGCGCATCGGCGGCGGCGCCCCACTGCTCGTCGCTCCACGCGCGGCTCTTCTGGGTCTGCGCGCGCCCCATGCCCGAGACCTTCGCGGCCGGGTCGGGATGCTCGCTCTCGTGCAGCACGAGCGCCTCAATCGGCGAGAGCCCGTTGACCACCAGGGCGGCGATGTGGCCGTCGCCGCGCCATTCCCGCCAGGTGGTGAAGGCCTGCCACAGACCGACGTGCGGCTCGAGATCGCGGGACAGCCCGAGGTTCGCGCTGCCGAGCGGGCGGCCCGCTCGGTCACCGCGCGCGAGCAGCTCGGTCATCCGGTCGACGAGCCGCGGCAACGCGTCGTGGCCACGGCGGTTGCCGAACGCGACGGTGAGCGCCTTGTCGGCGATCTGCTCTCGCGCGTCGAGCAGCTGCTCGACGCTGTGCGACGACAGCGCGTCCTGCCAGCCCTTCTCGACCGCGGCCGGATTCCAGTTGTAGAAGGAGCTGGTGATCACCGCGGGGCTCGCCGGGCCGAGCGGAGCGCCGCGGAACCCGACGTACGACGCGTAGAAGCCGAGCCCTTCGGCCTTCGCGACCTCGCCGACCTGCGGTCCGAAATAGGCGACGAGATGCAGCGGCTCGAAGGCCTGGTACGCGCGGCGGGCGTTCGCGCGGGCGCGTTCGTCGTGGCGGAAGGTCATGGTTGCTCCTAGCTGGCGGAAACGAAGTGCACGTCACGGGCCGGTGCTGATCCGAGCTCGCGGGCCCCGCTCACCTAACCACGGTGGTCGCCGGCGGCTCAAGGTCGGCGGCCACCGGGCGCTGCCGCGTCGAGAGCTCCTTCGATCTCGGTGACGTGCCGGTCGAGCCGCTCCAGCCGGTCGCGGGTGCGGGCCGGTTCGCCGACCTTCGCGAGGTTGGCCATGCCGGGGTCGCCGCGGTCGATGCCCGCCGCGATCCGTTCGCACGCGACCCGCATGCGACGCCGCGCGGCATCCAGCAGGACGACGGGGGAGTACGTGCCGTACGCCGCAGCGAGGACGGCGAGCCGGTGGGCGATCCGGGCGGGCTGGATGTCGCGGTACAGCGGAACCGACGTCCATGCCAGGAAGGCGAGGTCGTCCAGCGGGTCGCCGGGGCCGGCCATGTCCCAGTCGAACAGGCCGACGGCCTCGTCGCCGCGGAACGCCCAGTTGTAGGCGCCCGGGTCGTTGTGGCAGACCACCTCGCCGTCGTCGAGCCGGCGCGTGCCGTAGCGCCAGGTCAGCTCGCCCTCCGGCCGGAAGGTGGCCAGCGCGTCGTGGATCTCGCGCAGCACCCGGCCGCAGGAGGCGATCTGCGCGTCGGTCAGGTCGTCGGTGTCCGGGCGGATCGTCGCGCCGGGGATGTAGCTGAGCACCTCGCGTCCGCGCGCGTCGTCCCCGAGCACGTCGGGTGTCTGCGCGACGCGGCGGAGGTGGGTGAGTACCGCGTGCACCGCGGGCGTCCAGGGCCCGGTGGGACGGCGCACCGTGTCACCGATCCGGACGGCGCCGCCGGTCGCTCCGCCGGGCAGCGGCGTCCCGTCGAGCAGCCGCTCGCGCAGCTCGGGCAGGAACACCCGGTCCGCGGGGATCCACTGGACGCTGTCGAGCTCCTCGGGCCCGAGCCACCGCAGCTCGCTGTGCTCGCGGGCCTCGGGACGCAGCGCCGTGGCCGGTGGCCGACCCTCGCCGCTTGCGGCCGCGTCCTCATCGAAGCCCTCGGCGTACACCGCGACGAGGCGCAGCCCGGGAGCCACCGGTGCAGAGGCGTCGAGCGTGCCGTGGACCCGCACCGAGATGCCGAGCTCCTCGCCGATCTCGCGCGTCGCCGCGTCCGCGAGCGTCTCCCCGGTCTCGACCTTCCCGCCGGGGAGCTCCCACAGGCCGGCGACCTCGGGAGGATAGGCGCGCCGCGCAGCGAGCACCTCGCCGTGCCGCAGCACGGCGACCGCAACGACGAGCTGCTCCGCGATCGGCATCCGATCACGCTAGTACGGCGGGTCGTGGGCTGTCGCCGGCGCCCCGCTAGCATGGCGGAATGCTGCTGTCTGACCGTGACCTGCGCGCTCGCATCGACACCGCCGATCTCGGCATCGAGCCCTTCGACGCCGCCCTGATCCAGCCGTCGAGCATCGACGTCCGGCTGGACCGCTACTTCCGGGTCTTCAACAACCAGCGCTACACGCACATCGATCCGGCCCAGCAGCAGGACGACCTGACGAGCGCGGTGGAGGTCGCCGACGGCGATCCCTTCGTGCTGCACCCGGGGGAGTTCGTGCTCGGCTCGACCCTCGAGGTCATCAGCCTGGCCGACGACCTCGCGGGACGGCTGGAGGGCAAGTCCAGCCTCGGCCGCCTCGGCCTGCTCACGCATTCGACGGCCGGCTTCATCGACCCGGGGTTCTCCGGGCACATCACCCTCGAGCTGTCGAACATGGCCAACCTGCCGATCACGCTGTGGCCGGGCATGAAGATCGGCCAGCTGTGCGTGTTCCAGCTCAGCAGCGCGGCCGAGCACCCGTACGGCTCGGAGATCTACGGCTCGCGCTACCAGGGGCAGCGCGGGCCCACCCCGTCGCGGTCCTTCCGCAACTGGCAGACCTGGCCAACCCGCTAGGCCCGTCGGCTAGACCGGATTGCCGTCGCGGTCGACGCGGACCGCGGCGGCGTGCATCTCCAGCCGAGCGGCGTACACCTGCCAGTTGCGCTCGATGGCCTTGCGCTCGTCCTCCGTCGTCTCCCGCACCGCCTTCGCGGGCGAGCCGATGACCAGCGAGTTGGGCGGGATCTTCGTGCCCTGCGTGACGAGCGCGCCCGCCCCGACGATCGAGCCGGTCCCGATGACCGCGCCGTTCATGATGGTGCTGCTCATCCCCACGAGGACGTCGTCCTCGACCGTGCAGCCGTGCAGGACGACGTTGTGGCCGACCGATACCCGGCTGCCGACCGTGAGCGGGTAGTCGGGATCGGCGTGGCAGGTCGAGCAGTCCTGGATGTTGCTGTGGTCGCCGATGGTGATCTGGGAGGTGTCGCCGCGGATCGCGGCGCAGTGCCACAGCGACGACTCGGCGCCCATCTTGACCTTGCCGACCACGACGGCGGTCGGCGCGATGTACGCCGTCCGGTCGATCTCGGGAGTGCCCACGTCGATTCTGAAGATGTTCTCGGCCATGCCCTGATTGTGGCAGCCGCCCGGCGGGGTCGGCGAGGCAGTCTGTGTGCCGCAGCCGGCCGCCGAGCCCGCGGCGCGCCCCCACGCGAAAGCGGGGTCCGAAGGTGAAAGCGGGGAAACTTCCCCGCTCTCACCCCCGAACCCCGCTTTCGGCGTGGGTGCCGGCCTGCGCCGCTAGCCGCGCTTGGTGTACTTCGACAGCTCCGGGTTGCCGTAGCTGCCCTTGACGTCCGAGCGGCGCTCGAGCACCGGCGTCTGCCGAACCTCGGTGGCCGCGCGTGGTGCCGCGTCCGGAGCAGCGGGCGCCTCGGCGTCCTCCGGCGCCGCGTGCCGCGGGCCGGCCGCCGGCTCGCCCTCCTCGGGAGCAGCGTGCCGCGGACCGCCCACCGCCTC
>NZ_WBKP01000061.1 GCF_009602465.1 Cumulibacter manganitolerans
CCCCCCGGATCGCCCTGCAGGACGCCGCGACCGCGGACGAGGCGGCACGAGCGACCGGTTCGCCGGCGACGCCCGACGAGCCGGCACCCGCACCCGGGCCGCGGCGCCGCCGCCGGTGGGTCCCGGCGCTGGTCATGCTCGTCGTGGTCGCGCTGCTGGCGGGCGCCGGGTTCTGGTGGATGCAGTACGGCCGGTGGACCGAGGTCCCGGACTTCTCGCGCGCCCGCGGGCAGCAGGAGATCTCCACGCTCGCGAAGAAGGCCGACGTCGACGTCGCGCTCCAGGCCCCGCAGTTCTCCGAGACCGTCGGCGAGGGCTACCCGGTCGCGATCAGTCCGAAGCCCGGGACGAAGGTCACCCGCGGCAAGGACGTCCGCATCACCCTCTCCAAAGGCCTCGAGCGCTACATCTTCGACTCGAGCTGGCTCGGCCAGCCGGCCGCCGACATCCTGGCGCAGATCGACAAGCTCACGCACGCGAAGATCACGGTCACCCAGGCCCAGGACTACAGCGAGTCGGTCGCGAAGGACTCGGTGATCTCCTTCAGCCCGCCCGCCGGCACGGCGCTCAAGCCCGGCGAGACGGTGACGATGACGGTCAGCGCGGGCCGGAAGCCCGTTCCGTTGCCGGACGTCGCGGGCAAGTCGCCGGAGGCCGCCACCACGGCGCTCACCGATGCCGGCTTCGCGCCGACGGTCAGCCCCGACCAGGAGTTCTCCGACGTCCCCGCCGGGCAGGTCGCGCGAACCGATCCCAAGGCCGGTACGGAGCTGCAGCCGGGCGCCGGCGCCGCGGTGACCATCGTGGTCTCCAAGGGCCCCGACCTCGTCGAGGTCCCGTCCGTCACCGGCAAGACCACCGCCGACGCCAAGGCCGCGCTGGAGGCGGCGGGGTTCGCCGTCAAGGTCTCCACCGTCTTCACTACCCTGGGACTGGTTGCCGCGCAGTCCCCGTCCGGCGGCACGAAGGCGAAGCGCGGCTCCACCGTCACGATCCAGGTCGTGTGAGCCTCCCGCAGAGAGGAAACCGACCATGGTCATCGTGCTGTCCCCCGGCGCCGATCAGGACGCCATCGACGAGATCGTGCAGGTCGTCGAGGACGCCGGCGGCGAGGCCTTCATCTCCAAGGGCGTCAGCCGGACGATCATCGGCGTCGTCGGCAACGCGGGTGTCCTGGAGGCCCTGGAGGCCAAGGACCTCACCCAGCACTCCGGGGTGCACGAGGTCTTCCGCATCACCACGCCGTACAAGCTCGTCTCGAAGGAGAACCACTCGCACACCTCGACGGTCATGGTCGGCGACGTGCCGATCGGCCCGTCGACGGTCACCCTGATCGCCGGTCCGTGTGCCGTGGAGACGCCCGAGCAGACGCTCGAGGGCGCCCGGCTCGCGGTCACCGCCGGCGGCACGATCCTGCGCGGCGGTGCGTTCAAGCCGCGCACGTCGCCGTACGCCTTCCAGGGCCTCGGGGTCGAGGGCCTGCGGATCCTGCAGGAGGTCGGTCGCGAGGTCGGGATGCCGGTCGTCACCGAGGTGGTCGACGCCGCGGACGTCGACGTCGTCGCCCAGCATGCCGACATGCTGCAGATCGGCACCCGCAACATGCAGAACTTCGCGCTGCTGCAGGCCGCCGGGTCGGTGGGCAAGCCGGTGCTGCTCAAGCGCGGCCTGACCTCGACGTACGACGAGTGGTTCATGGCCGCGGAGTACATCGCGCAACGCGGCAACCTCAACATCGTGCTGTGCGAGCGCGGGATCCGGACGTTCGAGCCGTCGGTGCGCAACACCCTCGACGTGACCGCCGTGCCGGTCGTGCACGACATGACGCACCTGCCGGTGATCGTGGACCCCTCGCACGCGGCCGGGCGACGCGACCTCGTCGTGCCGCTGGCCCGCGCGGGCCTGGCGGCCGGCGCGGACGGCCTGATCGTGGACGTGCACGCGCGTCCGGAGGAGGCGCTGTGCGACGGCCCGCAGGCGCTGTTCGGCGACTCGCTGACCGAGCTGTCGAAGGTGATGGCGACCTTCCCGGCGCTGCTGGGCCGCAGCCAGAACCAGCGCTAGCCCCTACAGCTCGATGGGCTGGCCGTGCGGAGTCCGCGCGGCGGCGTCGTGCCACGCCTGGGTGGTCCGCCGGATCTCGTCCCCGGTCGCGATGTGCTGCCGGCCGAGCAGCTCCTCGAGCGCGTCGGCCCACCGCTCGTAGTAGTCGCTGCCGTCGGCCGCGCCGTCGGCCAGGTGGGCGCCGAGCAGCTCGGCCCACTGCGGCCAGGTGAACAGCCCCCGCTCGTAAAGCGCGACCGTCATGGCGAACACCTGGGCCTGCCAGGGCGCCGCGAACACCTGCTCGTCGCCGCGCGGCGGCAGCGGCAGCGCGTCACCGCACGCGGCCGAGATCTCCCGCAGGGCCTGCGCCGCCGTCGTCATTCGGCCGCCTCCAGGTACGGCTCCCAGGCATCGATGGAGACCATGATCTGGGGGTCGCCGTCCGGCCCCCAGAGCTCGCGACCGGTGAACTCGACGGTGTACAGCCATTCCGGGGTCTTCTCCGGGCGCTCGCCCAACGGGACGGCGTTGCGGTCGGGGAAGACGTGCGCGCCGTGCACCGCGATGACGGTGCCGACGTGGGCGCGCGCGTACCGCGGCAACCGGGTGTGGCCGGCGGGGTTGAGCTCGCGGGTGCGCACCTGCTGGCCGACGGCGTACGCCGGGCGCGTGTCGGTGGGCCGTTCGTAGGAGCCCTGGCCGGCGAAGCCGGCGATCAGCTGGTCGGCCGTGCGGGCGGTCAGGTCGGTGCGCTCGAGGAGGTCGAGGGCGACGATCGCGTTCTCCAGCGCCAGCGTCCAGATCTTGTAGTAGCTGCTGGACAGGTAGATGCTCGGCGGCAGCTTCTCGCGCTCGTGCCGCATCTGGTCGATGTTCCACAGCCCGAGCGCGCCGACGGCCAGCGTGAGCGCCAGCGCCCGCTTCTCCCACTCCGCGTGGAAGACGTGCTGGTCGCTCTCGGGGACCACCGGGCCGAACGAGTGGAACCCGCCCATGTCGTGCACGCCGTTCATGAGACCTCCTGCTGCGTTCCGGCCAGTCCGGTGCCGATCATGCTGTTGCGGTTGACCAGCGCGGCCAGCTCCTCCTCGGTCAGGTCCTCGGTGCCCTCGGGACGCATGGGCAGCACCAGGTAGCGCACCTCCGCCGTCGAGTCCCACACCTTGATCTGGGTGTCGTCGGGCAGCTCGACGCCGAAGTCGGAGAGGACGCCGCGCGGGTCGATCACCGCCTTCGAGCGGTACGCCGGCGACTTGTACCAGACCGGCGGCAGGCCGAGCACCGGCCACGGGTAGCACGAGCACAGCGTGCACACCACCATGTTGTGCCGCTCGGGGGTGTTCTCGACGACCACCATGTGCTCGCCCTGGCGCCCGACGTAGCCGAGGGAGGCGATCGCGGCGTCGGCGTCCGACAGCAGCCATTCCTTGTACTTCGGGTCGGTCCAGGCCTTGGCGATGACGGCAGCGCCGTTGTGCGGGCCGACCTCGGTCTCGTACCGTTCGACGACCGCGTCGAGCGCGGCCCGATCGACCAGCCCGTGCTCGGTCAGCAGGGTCTCCAGAGCACGCACCCGAGCGTCCATCTCGGACAGCTCGCTGTACTCGGCGTGCTCGTGCTCCTGGGCATGCTCATGGCTCATGAGAGAACCCTACCCGGCCGACGCGGACGCGAAAAACGGCCGGCGGACAAGCCGCCGGCCGTTTGGTGGTGCGCGATCGCTAGATGTGCTCGGAGAGGTTCTCCCCGACGTGGGTGTGCGACTCGGTGTTCTGCCCGGTGTAGAACTCCATCGTCAGACCGGCCACCATGCCGAGCACGATGACCGCGCCGACGCCGATCAGCCACGGGTACCAGAACGCGACGCCGGCCCCGATGATCGCGGTCGACAGCGCGAGGCCGAACGGCCAGTACGACGCCGGGGCGAAGAAGCCGAGCTCGCCGGCGCCCTCGAGGATCTCACCGTCGGTGCGGTCCTCGGGACGGGCGTCGATGCGCCGCGAGATGAACCAGAAGTAGCCGCCGATGAAGAAGCAGAGCAGCCCACACAGCATCAGGCCGACCGAGCCGGCCGGCTCGAAGTCGGTGACGATCAAGTAGACGATCCCTGAGATCTCCAGGAACAGGCCACAACCGATGAAGATGGCGGATTCGAGCTTCATGACTCAGCCCCTTACCAGTTGTTGTGCGCGGTGCGCTGCGGGTTGAACGGGTGCGTGCTCGTCGCGTACGGCGCCTCGCCGATCGACTTCAGCGCCTCCGAGTTCGACTTGCCCGACTCGCGCGCCTTCACGTACTCGTCGTACTTGTCCGGCGCCACGACGCGCAGCTCGAAGTTCATCTGGGCGTGGTAGACGCCGCACAGCTCGGCACAGCGGCCGACGTACGCGCCCTCGGTGCCCTTCTTGATGTCGACGATGAACTGGTTGGTGCCCTGCCCCTGGGGGTCCGTCAGCGTGCCGTCCTTGTTGAAGCCGTGCGGGATGACGTCGAGCTTGTAGAGGAACTCCGGGATCCAGAAGGAGTGGACGACGTCCTGCGAGTGCACGCTGAACTTGATCTTCGAGCCGGCGGGCAGCACCAGCACGGGGATCTCGTCGGTGGTGCCGGTCGTCTTGACCATCTCGCTGGTGTTGGTGTCGGTCGTGTCGTCGTACTGGAACTGCCAGTTCCACTTGTACGCCGTGACCTCGACGCTGTGGTCGGGCTTCGCGGTGCGGTCGGTGACGAAGTTCTGCACCACGATCGTGTAGTAGAACAGGATCGCGATGGCGACGAACGGGAACGCTGTGTAGACGACCTCGAGCGGCAGGTTGTACGCCGTCTGGCGCGGGAGCTCGTCGTTCTTCTTGCGGTGGAAGGCCGACGCCCAGAAGGTCAGGCCCCACACGAGGCAGCCGACGGCGAGCGCGGCGACGCAGGACCACGACCACAGGAGGCGCATCTGCTCGGCCTGATCGGTGATGCCGGTCGGCCAGCCGAAACGCAGGTTGTCCTCGATCTCGGCGCGGGAGCAGCCCGCCAGCAACAGGGTGCTGAGCAGCGCTAGCCCGGCGGTGCGCCAGGCGCGCTTGTGTCGGTTGCGGGGCACGAAAGTCCTCCCTGTACGCGTGGCCCGCTGCGTGCGCGCACGCGAGCCGGCCAAACGGATCCAGATGTACGTCGATCAGACTAGTCGACCGGATACCGGGCCGTGTGGTCCGGGTCAGGTTTCGGCCCGGCGCGTCGTGGCCGCCTATTCTGACCGGGTCGGCCGCCGCCGATCGCCGCCTAGCAAGGAGTTCCGCCGTGCCCGTGCCCGTACTGCTCGACTGTGATCCGGGCATCGACGACGCCCTCGCGATCGCCCTGCTGCTGGGCACCGACCAGGTCGAGCTCGTCGGCATCACCACCGTCGCCGGCAACGTCGCGCAGGAGACGACGACCGCCAACGCGCTGCGGCTGACGGAGTTCTACGGCCATCCCGAGGTCGCGGTGGTGCCCGGCGCGAAGCACCCGCTGACCCGCGCCAACGTGTTCGCCGAGTACGTGCACGGGCGTGACGGCCTGGGCGGGGCGCCGATCCCGGCCGCGACCCGCCCGGCCGCCGACGGCTACGGGCCCGACTTCATCGTCGAGCAGCTGCGCCGGCGCCCCGGCGAGATCACCCTGGTGGCGGTCGGGCCGATGACCAACCTGGCGCTGGCGCTGCGCAAGGAGCCGCGGATCGCCGAGTGGGCGAAGACCGTCGTGCTCATGGGCGGCTCGTGGACGCGCGGCAACATCACCGCCGCCGCCGAGTTCAACTTCTACGCCGACCCCGAGGCCGCGGCCGCGGTGTTCCACGCCCCGTGGGAACCCGTGCTCGTCGGGCTGGACCTGACGCTGCAGGCGCGGGTGGACGACACCGTCATGGACCGGTGGCGCCGGTACGGCGAGCTGTCCGACCGCCTCCTGGTTCCCTCCCTGGCCAACTACTTCGACAACCGGGCGGCCGAGGGCACCATCAAGGCGCCGCGCTCGCACGTCTCCGCCGGCGTCGGGCCGGCGGTGCACGACGCCTGCGCCGCCGCGTACGCCTTCCGCCCCGACCTGTTCGCCGCGATGCCGGCGCTGACCCGGATCGAGACCCACGGCGAGTACACCTCGGGCATGAGCGTCGTCGACTTCACCGCTCCCCCGCGCCCCGCCGGCGAGGCGACCTCGCACACCAGCGTGCACGCCAACTCGACGGTCCTCACCGAGATCGACGTCCCGGCCTTCTGGGACCTGATGAGCGACTCGTTCGCGGTGCTCGCGCGACGAATGCAACAGTCCTAGGTACCGCGGGCGCGAATCGTTCGTCAGTACGCTTGCCTCTCGAGACTCGAGCCTACGAAGGAGCGACCCGTGTGCGGAATCCTCGGTATCTACCGGGCTGACGGCCAGGCGGCGGCGTACGCCGAGCCGGCGCGCGCGGCGCTGCCGCACATGCACCACCGGGGCCCGGACGACACCCAGGTCTGGTCCGACGAGAACGTCGTCCTCGCGTTCGCGCGGCTGTCGATCATCGACATCGAGGGCTCGGCGCAGCCGCTGTCGTACGACGGCGGCCGCTACCGGATCATCTTCAACGGCGAGATCTACAACTACCTCGAGCTGCGCAGCCAGCTCGCCGAGGAGTTCGGCGCGACGTTCGCCACCGACGGCGACACCGAGGCCATCGTCGCGGCGTACAAGTACTGGGGCGACGGCTGCGTGAGCCGGCTACGCGGCATGTTCGCGTTCGCCATCTGGGACACCGAGCAGCGCCGGCTGTTCGGCGCGCGGGACTACTTCGGCATCAAGCCGCTCTACTACGCCGAGCACGACGGCGCCGTGCTGTTCGGCTCGGAGAAGAAGTGCCTGCTCGACCTGATCGGCTCCGAGCCCGGCAGTGCCGCTGCACCGGTCGACACCCGCGCGCTGCAGGACTACCTCACCCTGCAGTACGTCCCCGAGCCGGCGTCCATGCAGACCGCGGTCCGGCGGATCGAGAGCGGCTGCACGTTCACCGTCGAGGACGGCGCCCTGGTCACCAAGCGCTACTTCGACCCGCACTTCCCCATCGTTCCGGTGTCCGGGGACGCCGCCAAGGCGGCACTGTACGACCGGATCGCCGACGTCATGGACGACTCGGTGCGCATGCACATGCGTGCCGACGTCACCGTCGGGTCGTTCCTGTCCGGCGGGATCGACTCGACCGCGATCGCCGCGCTCGCCAAGCGCTACAACCCCGACCTGCTGACGTTCACCGTGGGCTTCGAGCGCGACGGGTTCAGCGAGATCGACGTCGCCCGGGAGTCCGCCGAGGCCATCGGCGTCCGGCACATCACCCGCGTCGTCACGCCCCAGGAGTTCATGGACGCCGTGCCGCTGATCGTCTGGTACCTCGACGACCCGGTCGCCGACCCGGCGCTGGTCCCGTTGTGGTTCATCGCCCGCGAGGCACGCAAGCACGTGAAGGTCGTGCTGTCCGGGGAGGGCGCCGACGAGCTCTTCGGCGGCTACAACATCTACCGCGAGCCGCTGTCGCTCGCGGCGTTCGAGAAGGTTCCTGGCGCGGTCAAGAGGCTGCTCGCCTCGGCGTCCCGCCGGCTGCCGGACGGCATGCGCGGCAAGGACCTGCTGCGCCGCGGCACCATCCCGATCGAGCAGCGCTACTACGGCAACGCCCGGCTGTTCCGCGACGACGAGCTCGGGTTCCTGCGCTCGCACGACTCCGGGCAGTCGATCATGGACATCACCCGCGACATCTACGCGCGCGCCGGCCGGCTCGGCCTCGACGACGTGACCAAGATGCAGTACGTCGACCTTTTCACCTGGCTGCGCGGCGACATCCTGGTCAAGGCCGACAAGGTGACGATGGCGAACTCGCTCGAGCTGCGCGTGCCGTTCCTGGACAAGGAGGTGTTCGCGCTCGCCTCCACGATCCCGGTCGACCAGAAGGTCACCAAGGAGACCACGAAGTACGCGCTGCGGCAGGCGCTGCGCCAGGTGGTCCCGGCGCACATCTTCAACCGTCGCAAGCTCGGCTTCCCGGTGCCCACGCGGCACTGGCTCAAGGACGAGATGTACGACTGGGCGCGCCAGATCATCCGCGGCTCGGGGGCCGGGCACCTCATCGATCTCCCGGCGATCGAGGCCATGCTGGAGGCGCATCGCGCCGGTCCGCTGGACTACTCCCGCAAGATCTGGACGGTGCTGGTCTTCCTGATCTGGCACGCGATCTTCATCGAGGGCTCGCTCAAGCCCGAGATCCCCGACGTCCACTACCCGGTCCGCCTGTAGCCGGCCGCCGATCGGGTGGTGCGTCGTGCGCGGGCTTGTGTCTCCCGAGCGGGCTGATCACTCCGCCGGCGGGACATTACCCCGCTCGATCCGACGCAGCACCTCCGACGGCCGGGCCAGATCGCCCCACACCACCCGCACCACCTCGTAGCCGAGCGCACGCAGCCGGTCCTCGCGTTGTTTCTCGGCATACAGGTCACCGCTGCTGCCGTACTTCACCTTCCCGTCGAACTCCACGATCCGTCGCTCCGCCGCGAGCAGGAAGTCGACCCTGGCGATCACCTTGCCTCGCCGGTCCGTGATCGGCGCCTGCGGCTCGAGGCGGACGCCGCCGCGGTGCGCGATCAGCCGCGTAAGCGTCTCTCCTGGCGACTCGGTCGCCGGCTCGATGAGGTCGGCGAGCCCCCGAGCGCGCGCGGCGCCCGGGCACCGCCCGATCGCACGACTGGCGGCCACCACGTCATCCACGACAATCAACCCACGGTGCGCGGCCGCGTCCGCGGCGACAAGCCCGGCGTCCACCCCGATCTCGCACGCCACCTGGACGATTCCCACGGCCGCGGGTACCACCCGGGCTCCGTTGATCAGCACAGGTGACAGCCTCGGCCGCGACCGACAGATCTGGACCTCCGCCGTCCGGAGGGAATCGCCTCCGTTGCAGCGCACCAGCCGCGCTCGGGCCAGATCCGTGCCGTACGTCGGCAGGTCGTGGGCGAGCAATGCCGACTCGTGGCTGATGGCGAGCGCCTCGTCGTACGCGATCGCGATGGCGCGGGCCAGCTCCAGATTTCGGCCGCCTGCGGTGACCGGCGCAGGAGCGCTGGTCAGGATCCCGCGCCACAGGTTCCGCAGACCGCCGGTCGCGACCGCGCGATCGAGCTCCTTCCGGGTGCACCCGAGGGCGAACGCCTCGGAGCGGGTGATCAGCCCGTAGTGGTCTCCGAGGTGGGCCAGCAGGGCGCGCGGCAGCTCCATGCCCCCACCTTGACGTGCGGCGTAGCGACCCGGCTCGCCCGCGGACGCCGGATGTGGACAACGCGGCATTTGTGGACAACGCGGCAGCGAGCGGGTTGGAGCTTCGCGAGCGGGCTGGAGCTTCGGGAGCGGGCTGGGGCTTCGCGAGCGGGCCGATCGGTCCGCTCGCGGGACACGACCCCCCTCGGGAGGCACCAGCCCGTGCACACTTGCGCCGGGTCGTTAGGTGAGCAAACTATCTGCGATGCCGGGCGGCTCGTGTGGAAAAGTGTCGGCTATGGAATCCGTGGTCATCTGTAATCCCGTACGCACCGCGATCGGCGGCTTCAAGGGCGTCTTCACGCCGTTGCAGGCGCCGGAGATCGCTACCCAAGCGCTCAAGGGCCTCATCGCCCGCACCGGCCTGCAGCCCGGCCAGGTGGACGACGTCATCCTCGGGCAGTGCTACCCGAACGGCGAGTCGCCGGCGATCGGCCGCATCGCGGCGCTGGACGCCGGGCTCGGCATCGAGACCGGCGGCTGGCAGCTCGACCGCCGCTGCGGCTCCGGCCTGCAGGCCATCCTCAACGGCGTCGCGCAGGTCGCGATGGGCGTCGACACGACCGTGATCGCCGGTGGCGCCGAGTCGATGACGAACGCCGAGTTCTACGCGCTCGGTCTGCGCCAGGGCATCAAGGGCGAAAAGCTCGAGCTCGTCGACCGTCTGATGCGCGGCCGGGTCACCGCCGGCGGGCACACCTACCCGGTCGAGGGCGGCATGATCGAGACCGCCGAGAACCTCCGCGCCGAGTACACCGTCAGCCGCGAGGAGCAGGACGAGTTCGCCTACCACTCGCAGATGAAGGCCAAGCGAGCGATCGAGGAGGGCAAGTTCGCCGAGGAGATCGTCCCGATCACGCTGCCGGCGACCCGCAAGAGCCCCGAGCAGCAGATCACCGAGGACGAGCACCCGCGCCCCGACACGACAGTCGAGAGCCTGTCCAAGCTCGCTGCGATCCGCGCCAAGAAGGACGCCGACTCGACCGTGACGGCCGGCAACTCCAGCGGCCAGAACGACGCCGCGGCGATGTGCGTGATCACCACCGAGGCCAACGCCAAGGAGCTCGGCCTGACCCCCATGGTCAAGCTGGTGGGCTGGGCGCACGCCGGCGTCCCGCCGAAGACGATGGGCATCGGCCCCGTCCCGGCGGTCGCCAAGCTGTTCGCGCGCACCGGGCTGTCCTGGAAGGACATCGACCTCATCGAGCTCAACGAGGCGTTCGCTGCGCAGGCTCTCGCGTGCCTGAAGGAGTGGGACATCGCCGGGGACGACGAGCGGCTGAACGTCAATGGCTCCGGTATCTCACTCGGTCACCCGGTCGGCGCGACCGGCGCCCGCATCCTGGCGACGATGGCGTACGAGATGAAGCGCCGCGGCGCCCGGTACGGCCTCGAGACGATGTGCATCGGCGGCGGCCAGGGCCTGGCCGCGATCTTCGAGAACGTCAGCGAGTAGTCCTCAGCAACGACAATCGCCCTCCGGACCGAGGTCCGGAGGGCGATTCTCGTTGACTGCTGCAGGCCTAGCTGAAGCTGTCGCCGCAGGCGCAGGAGCCGGTCGCGTTCGGGTTGTCGATGGTGAAGCCCTGCTTCTCGATGGTGTCGACGAAGTCGATCGTCGCGCCGCCGAGGTACGGGACGCTCATTCGGTCGACGACGACCTCGACGCCGCCGAAGTCCTCGATCTTGTCGCCGTCGAGCTGCCGCTCGTCGAAGAAGAGCTGGTAGCGCAGCCCCGAGCAGCCACCGGGCTGCACGGCCACGCGCAGGCGGAGATCGTCCCGGCCCTCCTGCTGCAGCAGCGACTTGACCTTGGCGGCCGCCGCGTCGGAGAGCTGGATGCCGTTGCTGGTCTCGGTCGTAGCGCTCATGAGTTACCTCTATCTATGTCCGGATGCGGTGCGTTCTGCTGCAACCCGCAGTTCGGTGGGTTCATTCCCGACGTACGCACATATCGTACGCCGCTCCTCTGTCGGACGACGCGTCTCGCGCGCCACAGGGGACGGCGCTCACCGCAGCCAGTCGCGGGCAATCTGCTCGCTGACCTCGCGCAGCACGTCCGCGGCCTCGTGCATCGCCCGCTGCTCCCCCGCGTGCTCCACGAGCGAGTAGCTTCGGTCGATGCCGTACGCCGCCGCCTGGCGGCGTCCCAGGGACACCCGCCCCGCGACCACGACGCACGGCACGCCCTGCTCCTGCGCGAGGCGCGCGACGCCGCTGACGACCTTGCCGCGCACCGACTGCTCGTCGAAGGACCCCTCGCCGGTGATCACCAGCGAGGCGTCCGCCACGGCGTCGCCCAGCCCGACCGCCTCGCTCACGACCTCGAAGCCGCTGCGTCGTACGGCGCGGAGCGACAGCAGCGCGGCCCCCATCCCGCCGGCCGCGCCGGCGCCGGGCGCCGTCACGATCGGCGCGCTGACCGGCCGATCCCGCTCGAGCACTGCGCCCCAGTGCGCGAGCGCTGCGTCCAGCAGCCGGACGTCGTCCGGGCTCGCGCCCTTCTGCGGGCCGAACACCGCCGACGCGCCGTCCGGCCCGCAGAGCGGGTTGTCGACGTCCGTCGCCGCGACCACCCGCGCGGTGCGCATGGCGGCCGTCCCCGCGAGGTGGTCGACGCCCAGCAGCGGGAGGGCCCCGACCGGGACGGCGACCCCGGCCGCGTCGTACGCGACGACCCCGAGCGCGGCGAGCAGCCCGGCGCCACCGTCGTTGGTCGCCGATCCGCCCAGGCCCACGACGACGGTCCGGGCGCCGGCCTCGACCGCGGCCAGCATCAGCGTGCCGACGCCGTACGACGACGCCCACAACGGGTCGCGCCGTTCAGTCGCCTGCAGACCGGCCGCCTGCGCCGACTCGACGAACCCGCGACCGGCGCCGTCCAGCAGCACGGTGCCGGTCACCGCTTCCCCGTGCGGGCCCGTCGTCGGCACGTCGATGGCCCGCGCCGAGGCGATCGACCCGCGCAGGACGTCGATGAATCCCGGGCCGCCGTCGGACATCGGCAACCGCACGCTGTCGGCGCCCAGGCCGAGCCCGTCGGCGATCGATCTCGCCGCCTCGGGCGCGGTCAGCGTCTGGCCGAAGCTGTCGGGGGCGATGACGATCCTCATCCGTCGACCCTTTCATCCCGGCGCCGCCGGTGGGCCGCCGCGGTGCGAGAATGAACCCGCCTCGGACCGGCGAAGGGATCTTCAAGCAGATGAAGAGTGTGGCTGTCGATCTCGTGCGGCCGATGACCCTGGACGATCTCCCTCGTGTCGTCAAGATCGCTCGCCGGGCGTACGACGAGGACATCACCGACATGCAGGACGTCCGCGGCCTCGAGCCGTGGGCCGACCCGAAGAACGCCAGCGACCAGCTCGGCGACCGCATCACCTCGCACGACCTCGGCAAGCACATCCTGGCGACCGACCCCGACCTGTGCCTGGTGGTCGAGGACGGCGGCAAGATCCGCGGGGCCAGCATGGCGATCAACCGCGAGGGCACCATCATCATGTCGATGACCGCAGTGCCGCCGAAGCACCAGGGACAGGGCTACGCGGCCGCGCTCATCGAGCACCTCAGGACGCTCACCGACAACCACCTGCGCTCGATGGCCGTCGTGCGCGCCGCCGAGACGATCCGCACCCTGTTCCCCTGGAACTTCGACGTCCACCCGTCGATGCGCGCGGAGGGTGTCGTAGACCGCAGCCGGCTCCCGGCCACCAGCAACGTGCGCCCCGGCGGGCCGGACGATCTCGACCTGCTCGAGATGGTCGATCGCAGGCTGCGCGGCGCGGCGCGCGGGGCGGACCACACGCTGCTGATGAAGGGTGCCCGGCTCTTCGTCGCCGAGGACCGGTCGGCCCGCGGTTACGCGTACGCGCACCCCAACGGCTCTCCGCTGACGGTCGCCGCCACCACCACCGCCCTGGCCCGCGAACTGCTCTTCGAGTGTCTCGGCTCCGGCGACGACGGCCGCCCCGCCGCGGTCCGCAACATCACCGGCGAGCAGCGGTGGGCGTTCGACGTCGTACGCCGCCTGGGCATGGATCTGCACATCGCCGGCCCGGTGACCGTGCGCGGGATGGCGCTGCCCGCGCCCTACCTGCCGCACGACTCGCTGGGCTGACCGACACGGCTCGGCTCGCCGCCGCTGCGCCGTCGTCGGCGCCCGTCGCCGGTCGCGCTGCGAGCGCCGTCACCACGTATCCTGGAGGGCATCATGAAGATGCCCTGGTCGAAGCCTGCGCCCGCCGCAGGGGACTCCGTCACGTCACCCACGCCGTCCGCGCCCGTCGAAGAGGTCAAGCTCGATCCGACGGCTCCCAAGGGCCGCCCCACGCCGAAGCGCCAGCAGCGCCGTCAGCCGGTCCCGCCGCCGCCGACGACCGGCAAGGAGGCGCGCCAGCGGATGCGCGAGCGGGACAAGGAGCGCAAGGCTGCGGGGCTTCCCGCCGAGAAGCGGACGGTGAGCCCGCGCGAGGAGCGGATGCAGGCGCGCGACGCCGGTCCCGAGCGCGCCCTGGTCCGCAACATCGTCGACTCCCGGCGCAGCGTCAGCTCGGCCTTCCCACTGTTCGCGATCCTCATCCTGGTCGCGATGTTCTCCGGGCTGCCCACGAAGAACCCGCAGCTGTACAACTACGTCTCGTACGCCTGGCTGGCCTTCTTCGCGGTCATCATCATCGAGTCGTTCTTCCTCGCGCGGATCATCGGCGCGGCCGTCCGCGAGCGGTTCCCGAAGACGACGCTGCGCATGGGTTCGCTGCGCTACTACGGGATCATCCGCGGCCTGATGATCCGCCGGCTGCGCTACCCCAAGCCGGTCATCGAGCCCGGCGAGAGCTACTAGCCCGGGCGGCGGACGGTCACCCGTCGGGTCAGGACGGCGGGTGCAGGCTCATCCCGGTGTAGATGACCTCGTCGTCCTCGACGAGCGTCACCGAGTCGACGCCCTGCTCGAGCAGCTCCTGCCACCGGTCCCCGATCCAGGTCTCCGCCTCGCCCTGGTCGTCGAACTCCGGTACCTCGATGGCGCTCAGATCCTTGCCGTCGTTCGATTCCAGCTGCCACGTCCAGGCCATGGTCAACCCCTTCGTCGCCGTGCGTCGTCCGATTGTCCTACCGTACGTGGCTCTCGACGAACGGCGGCTTCACGATGGTCATCACCGAGGTGCGGCCGCGGACGTCGACCTGCACCTCGTCGCCCTCGCTGAGGCCGGAGTCGCGGCTGATCAGGGCCAGACCGATGCCCTTGCGCAGCGTCGGCGAGAAGGTCCCGCTGGTAACCTCGCCGACGGCGTCGCCGTCCGCGGAGCGCACCTGCATGTGGGGCCGCGGAATGCCGCGGTCGGTCGCCAGCAGCCCCCACAGCAGCCGCGCCGGCTTGTCCGACCGCTCGGCTGACAGGACGTCCTTGCCCCAGAACGCCGGCTTCTTCCATCCCACGGCCCAGCCGCTACGCGCCTGGTTGGGGGTGATGTCCATCGAGAGGTCCTGGCCGTGCAGGGGGTAGCCCATCTCGGTGCGCAGCGTGTCGCGGGCGCCGAGCCCGCACGCGGCGACCCCCAGCGCGGAGCCCTCGTCCATCAGCGCATCCCATACCGTCGCGGTCCGGTCCCAGGGGATCACCAGCTCATACCCGTGCTCCCCGGTGTAGCCGGTGCGGCACACGGTCAGCGGGACGCCGTCGTACTCGGCGCGCTCGAACGCCATGTAGTCGTGCCCGGTCGGCAGGCCGAGCGCCTGCAGCAGGTCCGCGGAGCGCGGCCCCTGCACGGCGATCACGCCGAAGTCGCGGTGCTGGTTGGTGACGCCGATCCCGTCGGGGGCGGCGTCCTGGATGCGGCGGACCACCTCGGTGGTGTTGGCCGCGTTGGGGACGAGGAAGACCTCGTCGTCGCTGATCAGGTAGGCGATCAGGTCGTCGACCACGCCGCCGGAGGCCTCGTCGCAGCACAGCGTGTACTGGGCCGCGCCGGGCGCGATCCGATCGAGATCGTTGGTGAGCAGCGAGTTCACGAAGTCCTTCGCGCCGGGACCGGCCACCGTGGCCTTGCCGAGGTGCGAGACGTCGAAGATGCCGACGGCCTCACGCACCGCCTTGTGCTCGGCCAGGACGCCGCCGCCGGCGTACTCGATGGGCATCTGCCAGCCGCCGAAGTCGGCGAGCTTGGCGCCGAGTGCCTCGTGGCGGTCGTGCAAGGGCGAGGTCAACAGTTCCTGCTCGGTCATACCGCGCAACTTATCGCGCCGCGGCGCGACCCACCATCCGGCGTCACGGATGAGCGGGCCCGGGCGGCCCGCGTAGGCTGATCCCTCGACCCACCACTCGCTCCGCCCGGAGGATTCACGTGACCGACCTCGCCCTGTCCGACCGCAGCCTCGACACCTTGAAGCTGGACGCCGTGATCGTCGGCGTCGCCCAGAAGGACGACGAGCTGATCATGCTCGACGGGGCCGAGTCCCTCGAGCCGGGCGAGCTGCTGGAGATGCTCAAGCTGGTCGGTGCCCGCGGCACCGAGGGCGAGGTGACGCGGGTGGGTCGCGCCGGCGCGACCCCACCGGTCGTCATCGCCGTCGGCCTGGGCTCGGCCGGGGACGACGACAGCGTGCACGCCGAGCCGTTCGACACCGAACGGGTACGCAAGGCCGCGGGCGCCGCGATCCGCGCCACCAACGGCATGGCGCACGTCGCGACGACCCTCGCCGGGGTCAACGGCGGCACCGACCCGGAGCTCGTCCAGGCCGTCGGGGAGGGGCTGATGCTCGGCGGCTACACGTTCGGGGAGTACCGCAGCGAGCAGCCGAAGCCCGCCGACCTGCCGGCCAAGAAGGTGACGCTGGCCGTCGACAAGGCGCGCGCGGCGGCCAACACCACCGCGCTGAAGCGCGCGGTGAAGATCAGCGAGGCGGTGGCCATCGCCCGCGATCTCGTGAACACTCCCCCGAACGATCTGTATCCGGACTCGTTCGCCAAGCGCGCCAAGGCGCTCGGCGCACCGCTCGGGGTCAAGGCGGAGATCCTCGACGAGAAGCAGCTCGCCAGCGGTGGGTACGGCGGCATCCTCGCGGTGGGCGGCGGCAGCGACCGCAAGCCGCGACTGCTCCGGCTGACGTGGGCTCCGGCCGGCGTTCGCCGTGGCACGCCCTCCGTTGCGCTCGTCGGCAAGGGCATCACGTTCGACAGCGGCGGCATCTCCATCAAGCCCGCCGCGAACATGGACCTGATGAAGACCGACATGGCGGGGGCGGCCGCGGTCATGGCCGCCACCCTGCTGGCCGCGGCGCTCGAGCTGCCCCTTCGGGTCGTCGCGACGATCCCGCTCGCGGAGAACCTGCCGAGCGGTTCGGCGTACCGCCCGTCGGACGTCGTCGTGCACCGCGGCGGCAAGAAGTCCGAGATCCTCAACACCGACGCCGAGGGGCGCGTCGTGCTGGCCGACGCCATCGCCCGCGCCTGCGAGGACGGGCCCGACTACCTGATCGAGACCGCCACCCTCACCGGGGCGCAGGTCGTGGCGCTCGGTGAGCGGACCGCGGGCGTCATGGGCTCCGAGGAGTTCCGGGACCGGGTCGCCGACGCCGGCACCTGCGTGGGCGAGGCCGCCTGGCCGATGCCGCTGCCGCAGGACGTGCGCGACGGCATGAAGTCGAAGACGGCCGACATCGCCAACATCGGCAAGGGACCCGGCGGGATGCTGGCCGCCGGGCATTACCTCAAGGAGTTCGTCGCCGAGGGCGTGCAGTGGGCGCACATCGACATCGCGGGCCCGTCGTACAACAAGGCGTCGGCGTACGGCTACGTCGCCGAGGGCGCGACCGGCACGCCGGTGCGCACGATCCTCCACGTGCTCGAGGACATCGTCGCCGCCGGCTGACGGAGGCTATGTCTTGTTGCGCGCCGACCAGTCGCGCATCCGCTGCGGGTACCCGGTGCGCTGGACGTCGTACACCGGGATCCTCAGCTCGGACGCGAGCCGCTGGGCGTCCTTCTCGGTCGTGCGCCGCCGCGTCCACTCCCCGTCGTGGGCGACGAGCAGCACGCTCATCGGCGTCACGTTCGTGCGCGGCTCGACGTACGCCTCGACGCTGCGCCGGGTCCGCACGAATTCGCGCAGGTGCGCCTTGTCGGCCTTGGACGGAGGACGGTCCAGGGCGCCCTTGGCAGGTGCCTTGCCGCGGCGAAAGCGATCCAGCAGAGCCAACTGATCCTCCTCGGTGACCGGGCGCGCATTGCGAACGGGAAAGTGACAAGATGTGACGGTACGTGTTCCGCAGCCCCGGCGCCGCGAATGCCAACCTGATGAGTCCTGGACCTAAGGAGATACCGCACATGTCGGTCTCGGTAACCATGCCCGCGCTCGGTGAGAGCGTCACCGAAGGCACCGTCACCCGATGGCTGAAGGCCGAGGGCGACCAGGTGACCGCCGACGAGCCGTTGCTCGAGGTCTCGACCGACAAGGTGGACACGGAGATCCCCTCCCCGGCGTCCGGCGTGCTGCAGAAGATCATGGTGCAGGAGGACGAGACGGTGGACGTCGGCGCCGAGCTCGCGGTGATCGGCGACGGGGCGGGCGACGGTGGCTCCGGCCAGGAGCAGGCTGCCCAGGAGCCCGCCGAGGAGGCTCCCGCGCCTGCGCAGGAGCAGCCCGCCGAGGAGACTCCGGACCAGTCCGCGCCGGCCGATGACTCCGCGCAGCAGGCGTCCGCCGAGCCCGCCGAGCAGCCCGCGCAGGGCCAGGGCGGCGGCGCGGCCTCCGGGACCGACGTCACCATGCCGGCGCTGGGCGAGAGCGTCACCGAGGGCACCGTCACCCGCTGGCTGAAGCAGGTCGGCGAGGAGGTCCAGGCGGACGAGCCGCTGCTGGAGGTGTCCACCGACAAGGTCGACACCGAGATCCCCGCTCCCGCCAGCGGCACCCTCCTCGAGATCCGCGTGCAGGAGGACGAGACCGTCGACGTCGGCGCCGTCCTCGCCGTCATCGGCCAGCAAGGCGCGCAGAGCGCGGCACCCGCGGCGGAGCAGCCGGCGCCGAAGGAGGAGGCCCCGCAGGCCCCGGCTCCGGCCGCGGCACCCGCCGCCAGCATCGCCCGCAACTTCCAGTAGGAACCGGGCTAC
>NZ_WBKP01000062.1 GCF_009602465.1 Cumulibacter manganitolerans
AGCCGGCGAGCGCGCAGCCCGCGGCCGCGACGGTCGCCAGGACCATGACCGGAAGGGCGCGGCGCGCGATCGGGACCGCGCGCTCGGGCAGCCGGGCGCGCAGCATCGTCGGGAGCAGCATCACCACGGTCGCCAGCGCGGACAGCCCGATCCAGCCCAGCACGTTGAGGATCGCGTGCGCGACGAGCGCCCGCGACGCCCACGGCTCGCGCGGACCGGTGGACATCCACGCGCCCAGCCCGGCACCGATCGGCAGGAAGCACGCGGCGACGACGTAGTACCGGACGAACGCCCCGAAGCGGGCCGCCAGCGCGCGGTGCGACGCGACGGCCAGCAGCACGGCGTGCAGCAGCAGGCCGGCCGCGACGAGGACGGCGCCGACGGTGACCGCCGGCTGCTGCGCCGTCCACCGACCGCCGATCACCGCCGCGGCGCCGGCGTTCAGCAACGCGAGCTGCGGCGCGATCCGCGGTCTGCGGCGGGCGTGCAGGAGCGCCTCGGCGAAGTGCGTGCTCCAGATCAGGATCGCGTTGGAGGCGACGCCGAGGAACAGCACGTGCAGCATCAGCCAGTTGCCCTCGGGCACGAAGCGGTGCGCCACGGTCAGCACCAGCAGCAAGGCCAGCCACAGGGCGAGCGGAGCGTGCACGCGCAGGTGCCACGACGACCGTCTCGTCATCGGCTCGCTCCCTTCTGTGCCGAGCCGGCCGCCGCCGTCAGGACGAACAGCACGACAGCGGCGACGTTCAGTGCGCCACCCATCACCCGGGCGTGAGTGCTGCCGAAGCCGTCACCGACGAGCAGGCGGATCGCGAGCGACACGTGCAGCAGGGCCGCCGGCGCGTAGAACGCCGCCGTGTAAGGCAACGGGCGTCGCAGCACGGCAGGAAGAATGATCGGCGCGTGCGCCATGATCATGGAGATCGTGAACCCGAGGAACACGGCGTGCACGCTCGCGTCGTACGCCGCTCCGTCGGGCGTCCCGGTCGCCAGCAGCCAGATCGCCCCGGCGACGGCCAGCCACCCGTAGCCGGCCAGCAGGCAGGCGGCGGCGAACCGTGGAAGACCCCTGCCGCGGATGGTCTTCGTCGCCACGTCGTAGCGGATCAGCCAGGCGACCGCGCCGAGCAGCGCGCTGCCGGTGACCGGGTAGCCGGCGACCGGAAGTGCCGCCGTCAGCGTGATCCCGAGGCTGAACGCGCCGGTGATCGCCAGCAGCCAGGGCACCGCGGCCGGATCGAGCGCGACGATGCGCGCGAGCTCGAGCCGCTCCCCGACGATCGTCAGGATCACGAACCCGGCCAGCCACGGGACGACCACCGGGTAGGACACCGCGCGCAGCAGCAGCAACGCGGCGCCGGCCGCGAGCCCGGCGCCGGCGAGCTGGAGCGCCACGGCGACGTCCCGCTGCCGCCGGTACAACGGCACGTAAAGCGCGAGCAGGGCGAGCGTCCCGAGCAGCGTCAGCGAGTGCCCGAGCGCACGTGGCGCCGGCACGAGGCTCGCCAGGGCGCCGAGGCCCAGCAGCGCCGGCGCCGCGAATCCCCACCAGCGGCCGAGCGCCACCGCGCGCTCGAGTGCGATCAGCGTGCCGACGAAGCCGAGCACCATCAGCGTGCCGTGCTCGCCGGCCATCCGGCCGTCGCTGAGCGGGGCGGCCGCGCCCAGTCGCTCCAGCCCGGCGTTGAGGCCCGCGAGCAGGGCGACGCCGCCGGGCACGAGCAGCGCGAGCCGCAGTCCCCGGCGGCGGGTGCCGCGCCGCGCCGGCGTCTCCCGCGCCAGAGCCCCCGAATGCCTGGTTCGCGACTCGGTGGGCAGGTCGCCGCCGCTCACGACGTCGGCTCCTCTGGCGTGCCGTGCCAGGTGCAGTAACCGGGCCCGGCGAACGGCTCCAGGCGACCGGATTCCCCGCCGTCCAGCCGGGCGCGGATGAGGCCCTCGTGGACGCCGCACACGACGTCCGGGTTGCGCCGCGCGGCGGTGAGCAGCGGGCATCGAGTGAGCCGGATGTCCCCGCCGTGCCGCACCGGGGCGAACCCGAGGTCGTCGAGCAGGGCCACGACGTCCTCGGTCGTCCCGCCCGACCCGGGGATGCTGCTCGCCCAGCGCTCGCCGGCGGTACGCGCGATCCGGCCGGCGTCCGGCGTCATCGCGGCGAGCTGCTCGGCGAGCGCGATCGCCAGACCGACGTACTCGGGAGCCCCCGCGGTCCGCTCGGGAACGACGCGGTAGCGCCACGACGGGCGGCCGCGCTGCCCGGTGCGCCCGGCGGTCCGTTCGACGAGGCCCTCGTCGACCAGACCCTCGAGGTGCGCTCGCACCGTGTTCGGGTGCAGACCGCTGGCGCCGGCCAGCTCGTCGACGGAGCGATCGCCCGGCTGCGCGGCGAGGCGATTGAGCATCTCCAGCCGCTGCGGCGAGAGCGGTGGCAGCGACCGCGTGGGGGTGGGCGCCGGGCCGGTGCCCGGATCTATTTTCACAGTGATTATTGTAGTAATTGCTTTCGGCTCGCACCAAGCGGGTCGGCCGCTAGAGAAGGGCACGAATCAGATGGATCAGATCAGCGAGCACCAGCCGGTCAAGGAGCTCCCGCAGGTGAGCGTCGGACACACCGGCGGCTGTGCCTGCGGCCATGAGGACGACGGCGCGCTGCCCGAGCTGGACGCCACCGTCATCCCACACGCCATCCGCCACGCCACCATTTTCGGCGCGCTGGACTCCCTGCAGCCGGGTCACGGCATGGTTCTCGCCGCGCCGCACGACCCGCTGCCGCTGCTGGCTCAGCTCGAGCAGCGGGCGCCGGGAGCGTTCAGCGTCGACTACGACCAGCGAGGCCCGGAGGTGTGGAAGCTGCGGTTCGTGCGTCGCTAGCCGTACGCGGGGACGACGCCGGCGGCGGCGTGCCGGCTCGGACGGACGAGAACCTCCGCGTGGGACGTGGCCCGGTCACGGCCGCTCCCACCCGGAGGTTCGCCGGTCGCAGCGCGAGGATCGGGTGGCGGGGGACCGCTAGTATTCGGTGACCGCACGACCGGCGGCCTCGAATCTGGGAGTCCTGGGTGTCCTCGCGGCTGAATCGCATCGAATATCTGGACGGCATACGTGCGCTGGCGGTCGTGTCGGTGCTGACCGTCCACTGGGTGCCGCAGTACCTGCCCGCATGGTCGCGGCTCTTCCGGGGAGGCTACGTCGGCGTCGACCTGTTTCTGGTCCTCAGCGGCTACCTGATCACCCGGATCCTGTGGCGATCCCCGGCCGAGCCGCTCCGCACGACGTACGGCAGGTTCCTGAAGCGGCGGCTCCGGCGGCTGTATCCGGCCCTCGTCGGCATGCTGGTCGTCATCACGGCCCTGGCGTTCCTCATGTGGGACATCGCCGAGGCCACCAAGGCCGCCTACCGTGCCGTCCTGGCAGGGCTCCAGCTCACGTGGCTGGTCGCGTTGAACCTCGGAACGACGACGCCCTTCGACCAGACCTGGACGCTCGGCTGGGAATGGTACTTCTATCTGGCATGGCCGCTGGTAGTGCTCGCAGCCAAGAGGCGCGACGTCGGTGTGGTGACGGTCGCCGTATGGAGCGCCGCGGCCGGACTGATCTGCTATGCCGTCTCGGTGACGCTCGCATCGCCGGTGGGGATGTACTTTGGACCGCTCGGCCGGTTCGCCCAGCTGCTGTTCGGATCGGCGCTCGGCCTCTACCTGCTCGGGAGACCACAACCTCTGGCCGTCTCCAGAGGCCTTCGCACGGGAGTCATGGCGGCGGCTGTGCTCGGCTTCCTGGCATGGACGGTGATCGGGCCGGGCAAGGGCGGCGCGCTGTATGGCGTCCTCGGGTTCCCGCTGGTGACCGCCTGTGGCATGGTGCTCATCGCGATGGGCTACCGGCGGGAGGCCGATGTCGTGCCCCGTGCGCTGTCGTGGGCGCCCCTCCGCGGGCTCGGTCTCGCCAGCTACAGCATCTACCTCTGGCACCTGCCGCTCATGCGCCTCGTGCAGGGCCCGCTGATCGGGGTTCCCTTCCCCGCGATGGCGGTAGTCGCTCTCGCCGCCACCGTGGCCCTCTCCTGGCTGAGCTACCGATTCCTGGAGAAGCCGTTCCTGCACGGCAGGGAGCCGGTCGCGCGGGCCTACTCGGCGCTCGAGGCCGGGGCGTGCCTGCCGGCAGCGCTGCCCGGCGACGGACGGCGCGGGTAGCGACCCTGGTCAGGGCCGTTCCACGCGCGCAACCGGGCTCGGAACGCCGACCCGGTCGTCGGCGCTCGCCGTCACAGGGCTAGTCTGGCCCGGCACGCAGTTCCTTTAAAGGCCGTCCCGTGAGGCGGAGAAGGAGTACGACGATGGGCATCGACCCGGAGTCGGCGCAGGGCAGTGGTGCGCGCAGCGAACGCGTCATCCTGACCGCCGACGAGATCTCGCGAGTCATCGACCGCATCTCCCACCAGATCCTCGAGAAGACCGACGGCGCGTCGAACGTCGTCCTGGTCGGGATCCCCACCCGCGGAGCGCAGCTGGCCGCCCGCATCCAGCGCAGGATCGCCGCCTTCAGCGACGTGCAGCCGCCGGTCGGCGTCCTGGACATCACCCTGTACCGCGACGACCTGCGCACCCGCGGCGTTCGGCCGCTCGAGCGCACCCGCGAGCCCGAGGGCGGCATCGACGGCAAGACGGTGATCCTGGTCGACGACGTCCTGTACTCCGGGCGCACGATCCGCGCCGCCCTCGATGCGCTGCGCGACTGGGGTCGCCCGCAGGCGATCCAGCTCGCCGTCCTGGTCGACCGCGGCCACCGCGAGCTGCCGATTCGCGCCGACTACGTCGGCAAGAACATCCCGACCTCGCGCGACGAGCAGGTCTTCGTCGCCATCGCCGAGAACGACGGTGCCGACGGCGTCGCGATCTCGGACCACCGGCCCTCCCGCGAGCAGATCATCGCCCTGCTGACCGGCGGCGGTGCGAAGTGAAGCAGCACCTGCTCTCCGCCGCCGACCTGACCCGCGACGAGGCCGTCGCCGTCCTCGACACCGCCGAGCAGATCGAGGCGTCGCTGCAGGGCCGCGAGGTCAAGAAGCTGCCGACGCTGCGTGGGCGCACCGTGGTCAACCTCTTCTTCGAGGACTCGACCCGCACCCGCATCTCGTTCGAGCTCGCCGCCAAGCGGCTGTCGGCGGACGTCATCAACTTCTCCGCGAAGGGATCGAGCGTCTCCAAGGGGGAGAGCCTCAAGGACACCGCGCTCACGCTGCAGGCGATGGGGGCGGACGCCGTCGTGATCCGGCACGGTGCCAGCGGTGCGCCGTGGCAGCTCGCGTCCTGGGTCGACGGCAGCGTCGTGAACGCCGGCGACGGGACGCACGAGCATCCCACCCAGGCGCTGCTCGACGCGTTCACCATGCGCAAGCGCACCGGCCGCTCGATGGGCCAGGGCCTCGACGGGCTGCGGGTCACCATCGTCGGCGACGTGCTGCACAGCCGCGTCGCGCGCTCGAACGTGCTCCTGCTCGAGACGCTCGGCGCGGAGGTGACGCTGGTCGCGCCCCCGACCCTGCTGCCGGTCGGCGTCGAGACGTGGCCGTGCGCGCATTCCTACGACCTCGACGCCGCGCTCCCCGGCGCGGACGTCGTGATGATGCTGCGGGTCCAGCGCGAGCGGATGAACGCCTCGTACTTCCCGACCGAGCGCGAGTACTCGCGCCGCTACGGCCTGGACGCCGTCCGCGCCGCGACCCTGGAGCCCGCAGCGATCGTCATGCACCCCGGGCCGATGAACCGCGGCATGGAGATCGCGGCAGAGGTCGCAGACGGGCCGCGCTCGACGATCGTCGAGCAGGTGGCCAACGGCGTCTCGGTCCGGATGGCTGTTCTCTACCTACTTCTCGGAGGTGCCGCGTGAGCACGAAGCTGATCCAGCAGGTCCGCCCCCTGCGCGGCGACCCGGTCGACGTGCTCATCGAGGACGGCGTCATCACCCGGATCGCCGACACGATCGTGCTGCAGGACGTCGAGGTGATCGACGCCCGCGGGCTGATCGGACTGCCCGGCCTGGTCGACCTGCACACCCACCTGCGCGAGCCCGGGCGCGAGGATGCCGAGACCATCGAGACCGGCTCGCGTGCCGCGGCGCTCGGCGGCTACACCGCGGTGCACGCGATGGCCAACACCGACCCCGTCGCCGACACCGCCGGGGTCGTCGAGCAGGTCTACAACACCGGGCGGCAGATCGGCCTGGTGGACGTGATCCCGGTGGGCGCGGTCACCGTCGGCCTCAAGGGCGAGCGGCTCGCGGAGCTCGGCGCCATGGCCGACTCCGCGGCCCGCGTGCGGATGTTCAGCGACGACGGCATGTGCGTGGGCGACCCCGGCCTGATGCGCCGCGCGCTGGAGTATGTCAAGGCCTTCGACGGCGTCATCGCCCAGCACGCCGAGGATTCCCGGCTCACCGTGGGTGCGCAGATGAACGAGTCCGAGCTCTCCGGGCGCCTCGGCCTGACCGGCTGGCCGGCCGTCGCCGAGGAGTCCATCATCGCCCGCGACTGCCTGCTCGCCGAGCACGTCGGCTCGCGGCTGCACATCTGCCACCTCTCGACGGCCGGCTCGGTCGAGATCGTGCGGTGGGCGAAGTCGCGCGGCGTCGACGTCACCGCCGAGGTGACCCCGCACCATCTGCTGCTGACCGAGGAGCTGGTCGCCACGTACGACCCGCTCTACAAGGTCAATCCGCCGCTGCGCCGCGGTACCGACGTCGACGCGTTGCGCGGCGCGCTGCGCGACGGAACGATCGACATCGTCGCGACCGACCACGCCCCGCACGCCGTGGAGGACAAGGAGTGCGAGTGGGCGTACGCGCGCCCCGGCATGCTCGGGCTGCAGCAGGCGCTGTCGATCGCGATCCTCACGCTCAGCGACGAGTCCGGCGCGGTCGACTGGCAGCGGGTCGCCGAGGTGACCTCGATCCGCCCGGCGCGGATCGCCCGCCTCGACGACCACGGCATCGGGTTCGTCGAAGGCGCCCCGGCCAACCTCACGCTGGTCGATCCGGCGCAGTCCACCGTGGTGGACCCCCACGCGCTGGCCAGCAAGAGCCACAACACTCCCTACGAGGGACTCGAGATGCCCGGCCGGGTCATGGCGACCCTGCTGCGCGGCGAGTTCACCGTGCGCGACGGACAGGCGGTCAAATGAGCAGGCACAGCAAGGACAGCGAAGCGATCCTCGTTCTCGAGGACGGGCGGTACTTCGAGGGCGAGTCGTTCGGCGCCCCGGGCAACACCTTCGGTGAGGCCGTCTTCAGCACCGGCATGACCGGCTACCAGGAGACGCTGACCGATCCGTCGTACCGCCGCCAGGTGGTCGTGATGACCGCTCCGCAGATCGGGAACACCGGCTGGAACGACGAGGACGACGAGTCGAACCGGATCTGGGTGAGCGGGTTCGTCGTGCGCGACCTGTCGCGCATCTCCTCGAGCTGGCGCGCCACAGGGACCCTCCCCGACGAGCTGCGCAAGCAGGGGATCGTCGCGGTGCAAGGGATCGACACGCGTGCCCTGACGCGGCACCTTCGCGAGCGAGGGGCCATGCGCGTCGGGCTGTTCACCGGTGACGACGCCACGCGTCCGATCGACGAGCTCGTCGCCGAGGTGCTGGCGCAGCCGGTGATGTCCGGGGCGGACCTCGCCGGCGAGGTGACCACCGAACAGCCGTACGTCGTCCCCGCACAGGGCGAGCGCAGGCTCACCGTGGCCGCGATCGACCTGGGCATCAAGTCGATGACCCCGCAGCAGCTGGCCGCGCGCGGCATCGAGGTCCACGTGCTGCCGGGCGGCGCGAGCTTCGACGATGTGCTGGCGATCAACCCGGACGGGATCTTCTTCTCCAACGGGCCGGGCGATCCGGCCACCGCCGACGGCGCCGTCGCGCTCATGCGCGCGGCGCTGGACAGGAGGCTGCCGGTCTTCGGGATCTGCTTCGGCAACCAGATCCTCGGCCGGGCGCTCGGCTTCGGCACCTACAAGCTGAAGTACGGCCACCGCGGCATCAACATCCCGGTCCGCGACACGGCCACCGGCCGCATCGAGATCACCTCGCAGAACCACGGGTTCGCGGTCGACGCCCCGATCGGCGAGCCGACCGAGACGCCCTACGGGCGCGTCGAGGTCAGCCACGTGTGCGTCAACGACGACGTCGTCGAGGGCCTGCGGTGCCTCGACGTGCCCGCCTTCAGCGTCCAGTACCACCCGGAGGCCGCCGCCGGCCCCCACGACGCCGACCACCTCTTCGACCGCTTCACTGCGCTGATGCAGGGTGCAAAGGAGACCTCGAATGCCTAAGCGCGAAGACCTCAAGCACGTGCTCGTGATCGGCTCCGGGCCGATCGTCATCGGGCAGGCGTGCGAGTTCGACTACTCGGGCACCCAGGCCTGCCGCGTCCTGCGCAGCGAGGGCATCCGGGTGAGCCTGATCAACTCGAACCCGGCCACGATCATGACCGACCCCCAGTTCGCGGACGCCACCTACGTGGAGCCGCTGACCCCCGCGTACGTGGAGAAGGTCATCGAGAAGGAGCGGCCCGACGCGATCCTGCCCACCCTCGGCGGGCAGACCGCGCTCAACCTCGCCGTCTCGCTGCACGAGTCCGGTGTGCTGGAGAAGTACGGCGTCGAGCTGATCGGCGCGAACATCGACGCCATCCAGCGTGGCGAGGACCGGCAGAAGTTCAAGGACATCGTCCGCAAGATCGGCGGCGACGTGCCGCGGTCGGCGGTGTGCCACTCGATGGAGGAGGTCGAGCGGACCGTCGCCGAGCTCGGCTTCCCGGTCGTCGTGCGTCCGTCGTTCACCATGGGCGGCTCCGGCTCCGGGATGGCCTACGACGACGCCGATCTGCAGCGCATCGCGCGCGCCGGCCTGCAGGCCAGCCCCACCACCGAGGTGCTCATCGAGGAGAGCGTGATCGGCTGGAAGGAGTTCGAGCTCGAGCTGATGCGCGACCGCAACGACAACGTCGTCGTGGTGTGCTCGATCGAGAACCTCGACGCGATGGGCGTGCACACCGGCGACTCGATCACCGTCGCGCCGGCGATGACGCTCACCGACCGCGAGTACCAGCAGATGCGCGACGTCGGCATCGCCGTGCTGCGGGAGGTCGGCGTGGAGACCGGCGGCTGCAACATCCAGTTCGCGTTCAACCCGCAGGACGGGCGGATGATCGTGATCGAGATGAACCCGCGGGTGTCGCGGTCGTCCGCGCTGGCCTCGAAGGCCACCGGCTTCCCGATCGCCAAGATCGCCGCGCGGCTGGCGATCGGCTACACGCTCGACGAGATCCCCAACGACGTCACGCAGAAGACCCCCGCCTCGTTCGAGCCGACCCTCGACTACGTGGTGGTCAAGGTCCCGCGCTTCGCGTTCGAGAAGTTCCCGGGGGCCGACCCCACCCTGACCACCACCATGAAGTCGGTCGGTGAGGCGATGGCCCTGGGCCGCTCCTTCCCGGAGGCCCTGCAGAAGGCCTTGCGCTCGATGGAGACGAAGGCGGCCGGCTTCGGCACGCTGCCCGACCCCGAGGGCGAGACGGTCGACGACGCGCTGGCCCTGCTGCGCCGTCCGCACGACGGACGCATCTACGTGGCCGAGCGGGCGCTGCGCCTGGGCGCCACGGTGGAGCAGGTCGCCGAGGCCTCCGGTTTCGACCCGTGGTTCGTCGACCAGATCCTCGGCCTCGTGGAGCTGCGGCTGACGATCGAGTCCGCCCCGGCGCTGACCGAGTCGCTGCTGCGGACGGCGAAGCGGGCCGGGTTCTCCGACCGCCAGATCGCGGCCGTGCGCCCCGAGCTGGCGGGGGAGGACGGCGTGCGGTCGCTGCGCTGGCGGATGGGCATCCGTCCCGTCTACAAGACCGTCGACACGTGCGCCGCCGAGTTCGAGGCGCGGACGCCGTACCACTACTCCTCGTACGACGACGAGTCCGAGGTCGCGCCGCGCACCCGGCCCGCGGTCGTCATCCTCGGCAGCGGCCCGAACCGGATCGGGCAGGGCATCGAGTTCGACTACTCGTGCGTGCACGCGGCCATGACGCTGCGCGACGCCGGGTACGAGACCGTGATGGTCAACTGCAACCCGGAGACCGTCTCCACCGACTACGACACCTCCGACCGGCTGTACTTCGAGCCGCTCACGTTCGAGGACGTCCTGGAGGTCGTCGAGACCGAGCGTGCGGCGGGCCCGGTGGCGGGCGTGCTGTGCCAGCTCGGCGGCCAGACGCCGCTCGGGCTCGCCCAGCGGCTCAAGGACGCCGGGGTCACCGTGCTCGGCACCGCGCCGGAGGCCATCCACCTCGCGGAGGAGCGCGGCGCGTTCGGCCGGGTGCTGCAGCGCGCCGACCTGCCCGCGCCGCGGCACGGCCTCGCCACGTCGTACGTCGAGGCCAAGGAGATCGCCGACGAGATCGGCTATCCGGTGCTGGTCCGTCCCTCCTACGTGCTCGGCGGGCGCGGCATGGAGATCGTGTACGACGACGACGCGCTCAGCGGCTACATCACCCGCGCCACCGAGGTCAGCCCCGAGCACCCGGTGCTCGTCGACCGGTTCCTCGAGGACGCCGTCGAGATCGACGTCGACGCGCTCTACGACGGCACCGAGCTGTTCCTCGGCGGCGTGATGGAGCACATCGAGGAGGCCGGCGTGCACTCCGGTGACTCGGCGTGCGCGCTGCCGCCGATCACGCTGGGCTCCTCCGACATCGACCGGATCCGCGAGTCGACGCTCCGGATCGCCGAAGGCGTCGGCGTCCGCGGCCTGCTGAACGTGCAGTACGCCATGAAGGACGACATCCTGTACGTCCTCGAGGCCAACCCGCGGGCGTCCCGCACGGTGCCGTTCGTGTCGAAGGCGACCGCGGTGTCGCTGGCCATGGCGGCGGCCCGGATCGCCGTCGGGCAGTCGATCGAGCAGCTTCGCGCGGACGGCGTCCTGCCGCGCACCGGGGACGGCGGCACGCTGCCGCTGGACGCGCCGATCGCGGTCAAGGAGGCGGTCATGCAGTTCCACCGCTTCCACACCCCCGAGGGCAAGATCATCGACAACGTCCTGGGCCCGGAGATGAAGTCCACCGGCGAGGTGATGGGGCTGGACCTGCAGTTCGGCACCGCGTTCGCCAAGTCGCAGTCGGCCGCCTACGGCTCGCTGCCCACCAGCGGCAAGGTGTTCGTCAGCCTGGCCAACCGCGACAAGCGCTCGGCGATCTTCCCGGTGAAGCGGCTCGCCGACCTCGGGTTCGAGGTGCTCGCCACCGCCGGCACCGCCCAGGTGCTGCGCCGTAACGGCGTGCCGGCGAAGACCGTGCGCAAGCTCAGCGAGGGACCCGGGAACTGCGTGGAGATGATCCAGGCCGGTGAGATCGCGATGGTCGTCAACACGCCGGCCGGCGCGTCCGGGTCCGCCGGCTCGGCCGTGCGGTTCGACGGATACGAGATCCGCGCTGCCTCGATCAACGCGGGCATTCCCTGCGTCACCACGGTTCCCGGAGCCGCGGCCGCGGTCCAGGGCATCGAGGCCGCGATCGCGGGCACGCTGACGGTCCGCTCCCTGCAGGACCTGCAGGCCGCGTTGCGGGACGCGGGGGAGAAGGTCGATGCCTAGCGTCGCCGCCCTCGCCTACCGGGCTGCGCGACCGGCGCTGTTCAGCGTGGGCGGCGGGGATGCGGAGGCCGCGCACAAGTGGACGATGGGCCGGCTCGAGACGATCGACCGGCACCGTCCGCTGCGCGCGCTGACCAGGTCGGTGTGCCGCCCGGTCAGCGATCCGGTGTCGATGTTCGGCGTGCAGCTCGCCAACCGGGTCGGCCTGGCCGCGGGCATGGCCAAGAACGGCGAGGCGCTGCGCGCCTGGCCGGCGCTGGGGTTCGGGTTCGCCGAGATCGGCACCGTCACCTGGCACGCGCAGCCCGGCAACGACACGCCGCGGCTGTTCCGGCTGCCCGCGTCGCGTGCGGTCATCAACCGGATGGGCTTCAACAACCACGGCGCCCGGGCGCTCGCGGCGCGGCTGCGGCGGTACGGCGATTCCGCGGCGGCGCTGCGCGAACGGCTCGGCTACCCCCTCGGCATCAGCCTCGGCAAGTCGAAGATCACGCCCGTCGAGGACGCGGTCGGCGACTACGTGAGCTCGCTGCGAGCGATCCGCGACCTGGCCTCGTATGTCGCGATCAACGTCTCCAGCCCCAACACGCCCGGCCTGCGCTCGCTGCAGGACAAGGGATTCCTCGACGAGCTGGTCGCCGAGCTGCGCGACGAGTCGCGCGGCGTCCCGCTCCTGGTGAAGATCGCGCCGGATCTCACGCACGGCGCCGTGGACGACGTGCTCGACGTGTGCCGCGAGCGCGGCGTCGCGGGGATCATCGCGACCAACACGACGATCGGGCGCGACGGCATCGCGCCCGCCGAGCGTGCCCTCGCCGACGAGGCGGGTGGGCTGTCCGGTGCGCCGCTCACCGTGCTGGCGCGCGACATCGTGCGCTACCTGCGCGCGCAGGTCGGGTCCGACCTGCCGATCATCGGCGTGGGCGGCATCGGCAGTGCCGACGACGCGCTGGCGATGGTGGACGCGGGCGCGGACCTGGTGCAGCTGTACTCGTCGCTGATCTTCCGGGGGCCGGCCGTCGTGTCCGAGACGGCGCAGGCGCTCAAGGACCGGACCGCCTGATGGCCGCGTTCGGTGCGCGCCTGCAGCGCGCGGTGGGCGAGCGGATCGGGCTCTGCGTGGGCATCGACCCGCACCCCGAGCTGCTCGAGGCCTGGGGCTACCGCGACGACGTGGACGGGCTGCGCTCGTTCGCGCTGCGCGCCGCCGCGGCGCTCGCGCAGCACGTCGCGGTGCTCAAGCCGCAGTCGGCGTTCTTCGAACGGCACGGCTCGCGCGGCGTCGGCGTCCTCGAGGAGACCGTCGCCGCGTGCCGGGACGCCGGCGCGCTCGTGGTGCTCGACGCCAAGCGTGGCGACATCGGTTCCACGGCGCGGGCCTACGCCGACGCCTACCTCCGCCCCGGCTGCTCGCTGCCGGCCGACGCGCTGACCGTCTCGCCCTACCTGGGCTTCGGCTCGCTCACGCCGTTCGTCGAGGCGGCCGGCGCCGTCGGCGCCGGGCTGTTCGTGCTGGCGCGCACCTCCAACCCCGAGGGCGTGGAGGTCCAGGACGCGCGCGCCGCCGACGGACGCACGGTCGCCCAGCTCATGGTGGACCACGTCGCGGCGCTCAACGCCGCCGAGACCGCTGCCGGGGCGCCGCTGGGCAGCCTCGGCGTCGTCGTCGGCGGCACCGTCGGCCCGGGGGCGGTGGACCTGTCCGCGCTGGGCGGACCCGTGCTGGTGCCCGGCCTCGGGGCACAGGGCGCCACGGCGGACGACGTCGCCGCGGCCACCTCCGGCGCCGCCCTCGTCCTCGCCTCGACCAGCCGCGACGTGCTCCGCGCCGGGCCCGACGCCGAGGCCCTGGTCGCGCGCGCACAGGCGGTCGCGGCCGCGCTCTGAACCCGAGTGCGCGCCGTGCTCCAGGACACAAGTTGATCGACTATGCTTCCCGCAGCGACCACGGCGGAGTTCGGGGGAACCAGGGTCACCTGGCGGCCTCTGCGGCGGTCTCACTCGTCTCAACAACGCGAGCCGGCGACCCGTCTCTGACGGGTCGGTCGAGCTCACCCGGCACGGAGGTATCGACGTGATGACCTTGCCCCATCTGACTGCAGAGCAGCGTGCTGCAGCCCTCGACAAGGCGGCCGACGCGCGTCGGCGCCGCGCAGCGTTCAAGGAGAGCCTCAAGCGTGGCGAGCTCACCCTCGCCGACGTGATCACCCTCGGCCGCGACGACGAGGTCGTCGGTCGCACCCACATGCTCACCGTGCTCGAGAGCCTGCCCGGCATCGGCAAGGTCAAGGCCGCGCGGATCATGGAGCGCGTCGGGATCTCGCCGAGCCGACGGGTGCGCGGGCTGGGGCCGAAGCAGCGGGTAGCGTTGGAGAAGGAGCTCGGCGGGCGCTGACCCGCTCGTCACATCGTTCTCGGAGGATCATGCCCGCCCGACCACCTGGCCGACTGTTCGTCCTGAGCGGACCGTCCGGCGTCGGCAAGGGGTCGGTGATGGCGCAGCTGCGCCATCGGGACCTGCCGGTGTGGGTGTCCGTGTCCTGCACGACCCGCCCGCCGCGCGCCGGAGAGCGGCACGGCGAGCACTACTTCTTCGTCGACGACGACGAGTTCGTGCGACGCATCGACGCCGGCGAGATGCTCGAGCACGCCCGGTTCGCGGGACGCCGCTACGGCACCCCACGCGCCGCCGTCCAGGAGCACCTGGACCGTGGCGTACCGGTGCTGCTGGAGATCGAGCTCGCCGGTGCCCGCCAGGTCAAGGCCAGCATGCCGGAGGCGCACATGGTGTTCCTGGCCCCGCCGTCCCGTGAGGAGCTCGAGCGCCGGCTCATCGGCCGGGGGACCGAGACGCCGGAGGAGATCGCCGCCCGCCTGCGCCAGGCCGAGGTGGAGCTGGCCGCCGAACGGGAGTTCGACACGGTGATCGTGAACGACGACCTCCCCAGCGCCACCGCGAGGTTGGTAGACTTGATCCTCGGCCAGGACCCGAACGCGCGGTCCTAGCCCCGCGGGCCGGCGCCGGCCCACACAGACCTCGATGAATGGACGACTACGTGTCCGGAACCTCTCCGAATCCCGAAGGCATCACCAACCCGCCGATCGACGAGCTGCTGACGCACACCTCCTCGAAGTACGGGCTGGTCATCTACGCGGCCAAGCGGGCCCGGCAGATCAACGCCTACTACGGCCAGCTCGCCGAGGGCCTGCTCGAGCACGTCGGCCCCCTCGTGGAGACCGGTGCCCAGGAGAAGCCGCTGTCGATCGCGTTGCGCGAGATCAACGAGGGCCTGCTGACCGCCGAGTCCACCGACTCCTAGCGGCGGCGATGGCGCACCAGTCGTCCGCGCGGCCCCGCGTCGTCCTCGGCGTGTCCGGCGGCATCGCGGCGTACAAGTCCTGCGAGGTCCTGCGGGCGCTGACCGAGACCGGGCAGCACGTCGACGTCATCCCGACCGCGTCCGCGCTGAGCTTCGTCGGCAGCGCCACCTTCGAGGCGCTCAGCGGCAACCCCGTGACGACCGGCGTCTTCAGCGACGTCCCGTCCGTCCGGCACGTCCGCCTCGGGCAGCAGGCCGACCTGGTCGTCGTCGTGCCCGCGACCGCCGACCTGATCGCGCGGATGGCCGCCGGGCGCGCCGACGACCTGCTCACCTCCACGCTGCTCGCGACCCGCGCGCCGGTGCTGATCGCGCCCGCGATGCACACCGAGATGTGGCAGCACCCTGCCACCCGCGCCAACGTCGCCACGCTGCGCGAGCGCGGCGTGGTCGTGGTGGGCCCGGCCTCCGGTCGGCTGACCGGCGCCGACAGCGGGCCCGGCAGGCTCGCCGAGCCGTCCGAGATCGCCGCGCTCGCGCGGCTGCTGCTGGAGAGCCCCGACGCGCTGCGCCACGACCTCGCGGGCAGCCGGGTGCTGATCACCGCCGGCGGTACCCGCGAGCCGCTGGACCCGGTGCGCTTCCTGACCAACCGGTCCTCGGGCAAGCAGGGGTACGCGCTGGCGCAGGTCGCCGCGGCCCGTGGTGCCCAGGTCACCCTCGTCTCGGCCAACGTCGCGCTGCCGTCCCCGGCCGGCGTCGACGTGGTGACGGTCGAGACGGCGCTGGAGCTGCAGCAGCAGACCGAGGCGCGCGCCGGCGACGCCGACGTCGTCGTGATGGCCGCCGCGGTCTCGGACTTCCGGCCCACCCGGCGGCGCGCCGCGAAGATCAAGAAGACCGAGGCGGAGCCCGACCAGATCGCGCTCAGCAAGAACCCCGACATCCTCGCCGGGCTCGTGCAGGCGCGCGCGGCGGGACGGTTGCCGGCCGCAGTGCGGATCGTCGGGTTCGCTGCCGAGACCGGCGACGACCGGCACAGCGTCGAGGAGTACGGACGGCAGAAGCTGGCCCGCAAGGGCTGCGACTTCATCGTGGTCAACGACGTCGGTGCCGGCGGCGCGTTCGAGGCCGACCACAACCAGGGGCTGATCCTCGGCCTCGACGGCAGCGCCAGGCAGATCCCGCGCGGCAGCAAGCAGCTCGTCGCCGCGCGCATCTGGGACGCGGTGGCCGCGTCCGCCGCCGGTCCCGTCGGCCCGCTCGAATAGACTTGCCCGAGTCCCAACCTAGGAGCACATCCATGTCGCGTCGCCTGTTCACGTCCGAGTCCGTGACCGAAGGTCATCCGGACAAGATCGCCGACGCGATCAGCGACGCGATCCTCGACGAGATCATCGGCAAGGATCCCGCCGCGCGCGTCGCCGTCGAGACGCTCATCATGACCGGCCAGGTGCACGTCGCGGGCGAGGTGCGCACCGAGGCGTACGCCGACGTCGCCGGGATCGTGCGCAAGACCATCCTGGACATCGGGTACGACTCGTCGGCGAAGGGGTTCGACGGACAGTCCTGCGGCGTCTCGGTCTCGATCGGCGAGCAGTCCTCCGACATCGCGGCCGGCGTCGACGTGGCGCACGAGGCGCGCGTGGAGGGCAACGAGGACGCGATCTCCGCGCAGGGCGCCGGCGACCAGGGCCTGATGTTCGGGTACGCGACGGACGAGACGCCCGAGCTCATGCCGCTGCCCATCTCGATGGCGCACCGGCTCTCGCGCCGCCTCACCGAGGTGCGCAAGAACGGCGCCCTGCCGTACCTGCGCCCCGACGGCAAGACCCAGGTCACCATCGAGTACGTCGACAACCGGCCCACCCGCGTCGACACGGTGGTGCTGTCCACCCAGCACGCCGACGGCATCAGCCTCGAGGGGCTGCTCGCCCCCGACATCCGCACGCACGTCATCGACCACGTGCTGGGCCAGTACGACCTCGATTCCAGCGACGTCCGGGTGCTGATCAACCCGACCGGCAAGTTCGTCATCGGCGGCCCGATGGGGGACGCCGGCCTGACCGGGCGCAAGATCATCGTCGACACGTACGGCGGCTACGCGCGGCACGGCGGCGGCGCGTTCTCCGGCAAGGACCCGTCCAAGGTCGACCGCTCGGCCGCCTACGCGACCCGGTGGGTCGCCAAGAACGTGGTCGCCGCCGGACTCGCGTCCCGCTGCGAGGTGCAGGTCGCATACGCGATCGGCCGGGCCGAGCCGGTCGGGATGTACATCGACACGTTCGGCACCGAGAACGCGCCCCTGGAGAGCATCGAGGCCGCGGTCAAGGAGATCTTCGACCTGCGCCCGTTGGCCATCATCCGCGACCTCGACCTGCTGCGGCCGATCTACCGGGCCACGACCGCCTACGGGCACTTCGGGCGCGAGGACTGCGACTTCCCCTGGGAGCGCACCGACCGCGCCGAGGAGCTGAAGAAGCGCGTCGCGCAGTAAGGGGCGCGCCACGGACCACCACACGCCCGCGCCGGCGCGCGTCGCCGCCGTCTACCCGGCGGTGCCGCTGGCGCACCTCGACCGGCTCTTCGACTACCGGATCCCGCCGGAGCTGGCCGCCGACGTCGCGCCCGGGTCGAAGGTGCGGGTGCGGTTCGCCGGGAAGCTCGTCGACGCCTACGTGATCGGCGTCGCCGCCGAGACCGACCACCACGGCACCCTCTCACCGATCGAACGGGTCAGCGGCGCCGAGCCGGTGCTCACCGCCGAGACCATCCGGCTGCTGCGTGCCGTCGCGGACCGCTGGGCCGGCAGCTTCGCCGACGTCGCGCGGCTCGCCGTCCCGCCGCGCAACGCCAAGGCGGAGCAGTCGAGCGCGCCCCCGCACACCGACTACCCCATGCCCGGCGGCGACGGATGGGCCCCGTACGGCGGAGGCTTCCTCACCGCCCTGGCCGAGCGCCGTCGGGCCCGGGCCGTGTGGAACGCCATGCCGGGGGAGGACTGGCCGGCGCGGCTCGCCGAGGCCGCGGCCGCGACCGCCGCGGGCGGCCGCGGCGCCGTCCTCGTCGTCCCCGACGTCAAGGACGCCGCGCGGGTCGAGGCCGCGCTCGCCGGGATCGTCGGCGCCGGGTACGCCGAGCTCAACGCCGGGCTCGGGCCCGGCGCGCGATACCGGCGGTTCCTGCGCTGCCTGCGCGGCGAGGTCCGCATCGCGGTCGGGACCCGCTCGGCGGTCTACGCCCCGGTGCGCGACCTCGGGCTGGTCGCCGTGTGGGACGACGGCGACGACCTCTACGACGAGCCGCGGGCGCCGTACGCGCACACCCGGGACGTCGCGGTGCTGCGGGCCCACCTGACCGGCGCGAGCGTGCTCATCGGCGGGTTCGCGCAGTCGGTCGCGGCGAGCGACGTCGAGACGTCGGGAGCCGACAGTGTTGCCGCGCCGC
>NZ_WBKP01000063.1 GCF_009602465.1 Cumulibacter manganitolerans
GGCGCGGCGCCGACCTCGACGACGAGCCCGTCACCGGCGCGCTCGATCGAGCGCGCCGGGCACCCGAGGGTCACCGACAGCCCGGCCGCCGTGACGATCTCCTGCGGAATCGTGCCGATGCCGCCGGCCAGGGTGGCGAACACCGGCGCGTCGGAGCGTGGCTGCGCCGCGCGGGCGGCGCGGGCCGCGGACAGCACGTCGGTGCCTCCGTCGAGGGCGGCGCGCAGGGCCGGGATGGTCGCCGCCAGGGACAGCGACTCGGCGCGCCCGGCGTACACCCCGGCGAGCAGCGGCTCGACCAGCCGGTCGACGACCTCGTGACCCAGCTGGCCGCCGATCGCGTCGGCGACCGACACGTCACCGCGCAGCGGGGTACGCGCGGGACGGCGCAGCCGGGCGAGGCCCTCGTCGCTGAGCAGACCGGTGCGCGCCACCGCCTCGATGTCGGTCGGCACCCCCATGAGCGTGTCCTGCGGGACCGGCACCTGTCGGCCGCCGCTGGTGATCCGCGCGTCGGACACGCCGGGATACCGCAGCCGGTCGGAAAGGCCGAGCTCGTCGATGAGGGCGAGGCCCTCCGGGCGCCGGGCGATGACGGCCTCGGCGCCGACGTCGATGGTGGTGCCCGCGAGCTCGCCGGTGCGCAGCTTCCCGCCCACCTGCGGCGCGACGTCGACGACCTCAACATGCAGCCCCGGCCGCGCGGCCCGCAGCCGCATCGCCGTGACGAGCCCGGCGATGCCGGCCCCGATCACCAGAACGTCGCAGTCGGACGGCGGCGTCGGAACGGTGCGCGCAGCCTGGTACGTCGTCACAGGCCTCAGCCCTCCGACACCCGATGCACGAGGTCGACCACGCGGGTCAGCACGTCGGGGTCGGTGCTCGGCAGGACGCCGTGCCCGAGGTTGAAGATGTGGCCCGGAGCAGCCTGTCCCTCGGCCAGGATCCGGCGCACCTCCCGCTCGATCACCGGCCAGTCGGCGAACAGGACGGCCGGGTCCAGGTTGCCCTGCACGGCGTACGACGGGCCCAGCTCGCGGGTCGCCTGGTCGAGCGGGGTGCGCCAGTCGACGCCGACGACGTCCGCGCCGGCCGCGCCCATCGACGGCAGCAGCAGGCTGGTGCCGACACCGAAGTGGATCTTCGGGACGGCGTCCCCGATCGCCTCGAAGATGCGCGTCGAGTGCGGCAGCACCGACGTCTCGTAGGTGGCCTTCGACAGCGCGCCGGCCCACGAGTCGAACAGCTGCACGGCACTGGCGCCGGCGTCGATCTGGACCTGCAGGAACGTCGTGGAGATCTCGGCCAGCCGTCCGAGCAGCGCGTCCCATACGTCCGGCTGCGAGAGCATGAAGGCCTTCGTCAGCTCGTGGTTGCGCGAGGGGCCGCCCTCGATGAGGTACGACGCGAGGGTGAACGGCGCGCCGGCGAACCCGATGAGCGGCGTCTCGCCGAGCTCCGCGGTGATGATCGCGACCGCCTCGTCGATGAAGCCGACGGCGTCGCGGGTCATCTCGGGGATGCGCTCGACGTCCGCGAGCGTGCGCACCGGCTCGGCGACCACGGGGCCGATGCCCGGCTTGATGTCCAGGTCCACGCCGATCGCCTTCAGCGGCAGCACGATGTCCGAGAACAGGATCGCGGCGTCGACGCCGTGCCGGCGCACCGGCTGCAGGGTGATCTCGGCGACCAGGTCCGGGCGCATGCACGAGTCGAGCATGGCGATGCCCTCGCGCAGCTTGCGATACTCGGGCAGCGAGCGACCCGCCTGGCGCATGAACCACACGGGAGTTCGGGAAGGACGGCCGCCCTGGGCCGCGACGACGAGGGGGCTGGCCGCGGTGCGCGCCTGGATCTTTTCTGTCATAGCGCATCCATCGTCCCACGAGGCGTTCGGCTGCCGGTGGCGGCACGGTGCACGCCACGAGCATCGGCGCGGCTCACAGAATTCCGGCTCCCCGCCGCCTAGCCTGATGGGGTGAGCAGCCCACAGATGTCGTCCGACGGCGGCGTGCCCGAGGAGTTCCGGACGGCCGTCGCCAGCCTGAACTCGGCCATCATCCGCCCCGAGGTGACCCTCGAGCCCATCCGCGCGCCCCAGCGGCTCGCGCCCTACTCCTACGCGCTCGGCGCGGAGGTGTTCGTCGACCCGGACGCCGAGGCGCCCGAGGCCACCGGCCGGCTCGTCCTGCTGCACGATCCGGAGGGCCACGAGGCCTGGGACGGCAGCCTGCGGCTGGTGTCGTACCTCTCGGCCAGCATCGAGCCGGAGATGGCCACCGACCCGGCGCTGTCCGACGCGTCGTGGACGTGGCTGACCGACGCTCTCGAGCAGGCCGGTGCGGAGTACACCGCGCTCGGCGGCACGGTCACCAAGACGGCCTCCCAGCGATACGGCGACCTCTCCGGGCCGGAGGCCACGAACGACCTCGAGATGCGCGCCTCCTGGACGGCGCGCACGGCCGATCTGAGCGGTCACCTGAGTGCGTGGGTCGACCTCCTGGCGTCGGCGGCCGGTGCCCCGCCGCCGGGCGTCAGCCTCATCGCCCGCCGCGATCAGCCGACGGCGTGACCTCGCCGCCGGACGGCGCGGCGGACGACGACGCACCCGACCCGACCGGGGAGGTCCCCGAGCCCACGCCGTTGCTCACTCCGCGTGGTGGCGTACCGCGGGTGGTGACGTCGGCGGACGACGTGCCGGCGCTGGCCGAGCGGTTCGCCGCCGGGCACGGCCCGGTCGCGATCGACGCCGAGCGGGCCTCGGGCTTCCGCTACAGCGCACGTGCGCAGCTGGTCCAGATCCATCGGCGCGGGGCCGGCATCGCGCTGATCGACCCCATCGCGACCGGTGACCTCTCCGCGCTCGGTCGCGCCCTCGACGGCGTGGAGTGGGTGCTGCACGCCGCGATCGCCGACCTCGCCTGCCTCGCAGAGATCGGTCTGCGCCCGGACCGGTTGTTCGATACCGAGCTCGGCGGCCGGCTGGCCGGGTTCGAGCGGGTGTCCCTGGGCACGATGACGGAGAACCTGCTCGGATACCGGCTGGCGAAGGGCCACTCGGCGGCCGACTGGAGCACGCGACCGCTGCCCGAGGACTTCCTGGTCTACGCGGCGCTCGACGTCGACATCCTGCTGGACCTGCGCGACGAGGTGGAGGCGGTGCTGCGCGAGCAGGGCAAGCTCGGCTGGGCCCACGAGGAGTTCGAGGCGGTGCGCACCGCTCCCCCCGCGCCGCCGCGGCTCGACCCGTGGCGGCGCACCACCGGCCTGCAGCAGGTAAAGACCCGGCGCGGCATGGCCGTCGTGCAGGCGCTGTGGGAGTCCCGCGACGCGCTCGGCCGGGAGACCGACATCGCGCCCGGCCGGCTGCTGCCGGACCGCTCGATCAGCGAGGCCGGGGTCGTGCTGCCGAAGACCCTGCAGGAGATGCTGGAGATCAGCGGGTTCACCCGACGCAACGTGGTCAAGCACCGGCGGCGTTGGTTCGCGGCCATCGAGAGCGCCCTCCGGCTGCCGGAGCGGCGGCTGCCGCGCAAGAACGCCCCGCTCGACCCCAACGCCGGCCCGTCCCGCTGGATGGGCAAGGACAACGACGTCGCGGATCGCTACGCGCTGGCCCGCGAGGTCGTGCTCGAGGCCTCCGAGCGGCTGCAGATCCCCCCGGAGAACCTGGTGCCGCCCAACGCGGTGCGCTCCCTGGCGTGGACACCGCCGCCGGTCGCCGACGAGCGGGCCGTCGCTGCCCAGCTCCGCGAGTTCGGGGCACGGGACTGGCAGGTGGAGCAGCTGGCTCGGCCCCTCGCACGCGCGCTGGCCGCGTTCGTGCCGCGTAACGCCTCCGCCTCCTAGGCGTACGGCGGCCGTGAGAGATCCTGGCCGGACAGGCACGATCCGAAGGTTGTCAGCCGCGGTCGATACGATGACCTCGTGGAGGCGGGGGCCATGCAGACACGTGATGAGCAGATACCACGCGACGAGACGCCGTTGCATTGGCTGGAGCCGTACGACGGCGACGGCGTGACCAAGATCAGGGCGGCGCTCGAGGCTGCGGTGGCCGACCCGAGGCAGGCCGCCGTGGTCGCCAACGCGACGTCGGCGGTGCCGGTCCTGCGGATGATCAAGGGGCACCAGCGGATGCGGGCCGTCGCGGTGAGCCAGGGCCGGCGCTTCCTCGACGACGCCGTCGTGCACGCGGCCCGGAGCGTGTGGAAGAGCGCGCCGTTCTGGTCCGCCGCGACGCTGTTCGGGCAGCACTTCATCGACGAGCACCTCGACACACTGCGCGACGAGGGGCAACGCCGGCAGCTCGCCCGCGACTGCCTCGCCCGGGGCGTCGACAGCTATCTGGGCGAGTTCGTCGCCGCACCGAACTTCCGGTCCTATCTGCTGCTCATCGGCATCGCCACCACCCGCACGGACCTGGACACCGACCGGATCCGGCGCGCGCTGGCCGCCGCCGACGACGAGCTGATCACCTTCCGCGCCGCGGCCTATCACGACGCCATCCGGCTGCTCGGCCTGCGCGCCCGGTCCGGGGCGCCGACGCCGCACGAGTTCGCGGTGATGCTCTCCGCCGCCGTACGCGGTACCGCTCAGCTGCGGCTGGTCAGCGCCGACCACGGAGTCGGACCGGTCGAGCTGCGCCAGCAGAACGGGCAGCTCGCATCGTTCATCGTGACGGCCGTCTTCGACTCCTGGTTCGACATCGACCCGGCGTACAACCCCCGCGACGCGCTGCGCGACTACCTGAGCAACCCGCGGCTGTCGCCCTGAGCCGTTCGCGCCCCTCGCGCGGCGTGGGCGGCTCAGAGGTTGTTGAGGTCGCCCGGGCCGATGCCGAGATCGCGCTCGAGATCCGCCGGCGAATGCGTCGCCAGGTAGTCCGCGAACGCCTCGTTGACGTGGTTCATGTGGTCCTGCGCGGTGCGTTCGGAGATGAACAGCCGCTGGCCGATGCTGCGGAAGGACTCGCCCCGGGCGCGGGCCGCGAGGATCTCGCGCTGCCGCGGCGTCAGTCGGCGCATCCCACCGTGGTCGCGCACCGCCTCGGCGAGCCCGGCCAGCGCCAGGGTCACGACGGTGCCGCCGCGCGCCACCTCGTCGATGGCGCGCTCCACGGCCTCGATCGGCTCGGACTTGTGCACGATGCCCCGTGCCCCGGCCGCCAGGCACCGGGCGAGGACCGCGAGGCGACGCTCGTTCGTGTAGATCAGCACGCGGTAGCCGGCCCGCGACACGCGGTTGACCCCCATCGCGCCGTGGATCAACGGCTCGCCGGTGCCGCGCAGGTTCAGGTCGAGCAGCACGACGTCCGCCGCGGGCCGGGCCTGCAGCAGCGCCTCCACCGACGCGAACGTGTCGACGACGTTGGCCCGCGAGAACAGCACGCGAGCTCCGTCTCGGATCAGGGTGTCGTCGTCGACGACGCACACCCGGACCGCCTCAGTGGACGCCGTCTGCATCATGGTCACAACGGTAGGGCTCGCATCCCTCGCCGGCCCATCCGTAATATCGCCTGTTCTCATGCGCTACCCACCGATCCGGCGTCCTGGCGGTACCGCCCGCCGAGCTGCGGACGGCCGCGCCCGGACGGCTGCTGACGCCCGTCACCACGCGGCTGCTGACCGTCGCGGCCGGGTGGCCGCGGTCGCTGGATCCTCGATGCAGCGCCAGAGCGGGTGAACCGCAGCTCGGACGCGCTCTGCTCCGCCACCGGCGTCGACGTGGGCAGCGCGGACACCCCGCGCAGCACGACCACGGTGCCCTCGCCGGGCGCCGAGTCGATGCGCGTCGTGATGCCGACCAGCGCGCACTGCGCCTCCACCTGGTCTGTCAGCCCGAATCCCTTCGGAGTGGTGTCCGGGTCGAACCCCACCCCGTCGTCGCGCACGGAGACCTCCCACCGACCCCGGTCCGCCGAGGCGTGGACGGTGACCAGCGACGCGTGCGCGTGCGTCCGCACGTTGTCGAGGATCGTGCGCAGCGCCGACCAGATTGTCCCTGCGCTCTCGCTAGTCAGCTGCACGTTCTTGGCCATGAGAGTGTTCTGCTCGATCGGCAGGTCGTTGAACTCCCTGGCCACGCCGCTGAGCACCTCGGGCAGCGACTTCGCCGGCTTGGCGTGCGAGGTGGCATCGTACAACGCGTCGCGCATCTCCCGGCTCATGCTGCGGGCCCGCTCCCGCAGGATGTCGATCAGCGCCGGATCGGTGGTGTTGGCGAGCATCGCGAGAAGGCCAGAGGTGTCGTGCAGCAGGACCCGCTGCGCGGCCCGCTCGTTCGCGACCGCTGCCGCAGCGATCAGCACGGCGTTCTCGTCGCGCGACCGATCCAGGTCACGGGTCAGGGAGAGCGCATGGTTGATCACCATTGGTATCACCATGAACAGCAGTACGCCGCTCAGGAATCCCACGACTATCGTCCGCGGGTCGGTCCAGGCCCGGTCATGGAATCGACCGAGCGAGTATAGGACGGCCAGCGGCACCAGCAGCACCCCGAGGAGCAGCTGCTTGATAGGCCGGACCGCCAGCAGCGCCGCCGACGACACCAGCAGGATCAGATACCACGGCAGCCGTGAGTCGGTCAGATGCAGCCAGAGCGCGCTCGATGCGACGACGAGCGCGAGCACGTAGTCCAGGACCACGAGCTGCCATGGCGGTTGCGACCGTCGTGCGTACAGCAGCCACAGGATGGCGGCCGTCTCGATGCAGATCGCCGCGACCAAGATAAGGGCCGGCAGCTCCCCGCGGGCCGTGATGAGCGCCTCGAAGACGGCGAGCGCGACGGCGACCAGCCGAAACGTGCACCACGTCCAGACCAGGACGCCTATGCGTCCCGCCTCCGGCTCAGTAGTACCCGATGTGCGTAGTCGATTTTCGACGCGCGAAAACAATGGCTTGCTCACAGCTGGTCCCCCGACCCCTGATACAGCGCACACGCGAACGTGTGAATCCCCTGGGCCAAAACTAGGCGGCTATCAGCGTCAGGTCAAGCAACCGAATCAAAACAAATCGGCGCGTCTCAGTAGGCGCCCCGGCCGGCGAGCACCGCCCCGGGCGTCTTCGCCAGGATCGCCAGGTCCAGCGCGAGCGTGCGACCGTCGACATATGTCTGATCCAGCTCGACCGAACGCTTCCAGTCCAGGTCGCTGCGCCCGCTGACCTGCCACAATCCCGTCAGGCCGGGACGGGCGTGCAGGCGCCGCCGCTCGTACCCGTCGTACCGGCACACCTCCCGGTCCAGAGCCGGGCGCGGCCCGACGAGCAGCATGTGGCCGAGCACAACGTTGATCAGCTGGGGCAGCTCGTCGAGGGAGGTGCGCCGCAGGATGCGTCCGACGCGGGTGATCCGCGGGTCGGCCTTCGACTTGAACATCGGTCCCCGATCGGGTGCCCCGTCGTCCTGGGCGACCAGGTGCACGATCGAGTCGGCGTTCGGCAGCATCGTCCGGAACTTGATCATCGGGAAGCTCCGGCCGGCGAGCCCGACGCGGCGCTGCACGAAGAAGACCGGCCCCCGCGACTCGGACTTGATGGCCACTGCGACGACCGCCATGAGCGGCGCGATCACCACGAGCCCGACCGTCGCGATCGACCACTGGAGGGCCGCGGACAGGACGGTGCCGAGGGTCCGAGCAGGACGTGGTCGAGCGGCTACCGTGACCAGCCCGCCCATCCAGCGCAGCGCGACCCGGTTGGCGCGCAACGAGTTCAGGCCGGTGTCGATCAGGACCTGCGCGCCGGTGCTCTCCAGGGCCCAGACCAGATGTATTACTGGGATCCCGAGCTCCGCGGGGTCGGTCGTGAGCACCACGACATCGGCGTCCACCGCGGACGCGGTGGCGAGCACGCGGGCCTCGTGCGCCTGCACGTCGGCCGCGCTCACCCTCTCGGGCAGCTCGACCGTGCCGACCACGTCGACGTCCCGGCGACCCACGTCGAGCCGCTCCGCGGCGCGTGCGATCGATCGCGCGGTGCCGATGAGCACGGCGCGTTCCCGGCCCCCGGGGCGACCGGCCAGCGCGTGCTGCAGGCCGGCGCCCGCGGCGCCTCCCACCACGGCGCTGAGCGCCGCGAGGGTCACCCCGAACCATCCGGTGGGCACCCACGCGCCGACCAGCCCCGCGACGGCGATGGCGAGGAACAGCGCCCCCGAGACGCGCGCCCGCACCTTCCACTGGGCGCCCCAGCCGTGGCTTCCCCCGGGCCGGAACACTCCGCAGCAGGCGGACGCGATCAGCCACGCGGCGCCGAAGCAGAGCGGCCCCCAGGCGATGAGCGCCGCCGGCGCGCCCGCGCCGTGCGCGGTGTCCCGGAACAGCGCAGTCACCAGGAACGCCAGCGATGCCTGGATGACCAGGTCGAACAACGGAACGGCGGCGCGGACGACGCGGTCGTCCCTCGCCGGCGCTACCACGTGCACCCCGCGCGGCTGCGTGACGCCGTCGACCACGAACGAAAGCGCGGACCCCCGCCGGTCGCCCCTCAGCACTCGCAGCCGCCGCCTGCTGCGCCGACCGCCCCCCGAAACGATCGTCACGCCGCGCCTCCCCAACCCCGTTGCCCGGTCCCCTCCGGGCTCAAGAGCAGTTCAGTCGGGGGTGCGCGAAGAGGGCACCGTAGAAACGCGGGACCACGGCGGATCCCCGCACAAGTACGGGTAGGTGAGAGGCCAGAAACCAGTAGTAATACGGATCCAGCGAGCTAGCGGTCGCGGAGGATGCGGAACTGGCCGGTCCAGCCGGCTCTGACCGGCGGCTCGTCCGTGACCGGCAGAGTGCTCGGCAGCGAGACCCGGACCTCCAGCCCGCCGCCGGCGCGAGCGGTCAGTCGCACCCAGCCGTGGTGGGCGAGGACGATGGCCCGGACGATCGACAGGCCGAGCCCGGTGCCCTTGCCCCGGGTACGGTCGCTCGCCCGCTTGAACGGCGTGAACAGCTCGTCGACCGTCCCCTGGTCGAGCTGGTCACCGGTGTTGCTGACCTCGAGCTCGCACGACTCCGCCGACCGCGCGGTGCGGATCCAGATCTCCCCGCCGGGGACGTTGTGGCGCACGGCGTTCGTGACGAGGTTGGCGACGAGCTGCTCGAGCAGGTGGATGTCTCCCACCACCGGTGCCCGCATCGCGTCCTGATGGATGTGCAGGCCGAGCTCGCGAGCCTCCTCGCGCACCGCCATGAGCGCGAGCGGGACGGCGTCCGCCAGGTCGAAGCTGTCGATCTGCGAGAGACCGTTCTCGACCTGCGCGTCGATCTTCGCCAGGTCCAGCAGCGACTCCACGAGGGCGCCGGCGCGGTACGTCGCGTCGAGCACGACGGTGCCCATGTCCCGCATCTCCTGCACCGTCGCGTCCGGGTCCGCGAGCGTCACGTCGACCTCCGTGCGGATCACTGCGAGCGGCGTCCGCAGCTCGTGGCTGGCGTTCGAGACGAACCGCCGCTGCGCGACGAACGAGCGGTCGAGCCGGTCGAGCATCGCGTCGAAGGTGTCGGCCAGGTCGCGCAGCTCGTCGTGCGCGCCACCGAGATCGATGCGCTCGCCCATCTGTCCCTCGGAGATCCGCCGCGCGGTGGCGGTGACCTCCGCGATCGGGCCGAGCGCGCGCGCCGCGATCACGTACCCCGCGCCACCACCGAGCAGGCCGGCGAACATCGCGATGAGCAGCCCGCGCGCCAGCAGCGTGTCGTTCGCGCTGCGCCGGATCGCGTCGACGATCACCCATCCCTCGAGCTGGGTCGGCTGCTGGCCCGGCAGCGTCACCTCGACGAGGCTGCCGTCCTGGAAGCTGAGCGCGTTCTGGATGGAGTTGTCCACGACGATCAGCGAGATGAGCAGGCCGATCACCGACACCGCCGCCGACAAAAAGGCGCAGGCCAGCGCCAGCCGCATACGCAGGCCGAGGCGGACCCCTCTGGGCCAGGCCACCGCGACCTAGCTGTCGGACTTGACGCGGTACCCCGAGCCGACGACCGTCTCGATCAACGGCGGGTCACCGAGCTTGCGGCGCAGCGTCATCATGGTGACGCGGACGGTCGTGGTGAACGGGTCGGCGTTCTCGTCCCACACGCGATCGAGCAGCCCCTCGCTCGAGACGACGGCCCCGTCGGCCTGCAGCAGCACCTCGAGGACGCCGAACTCCTTGCGGGTCAGGTCGACCTCCTTGCCGGAGCGCCGGACGACGCGGCGGGCGGAGTCCAGCTCGAGGTCGCCGGCCTTCAGCACCGGCGGAGCGGCCGGGTTGGAGCGGCGGCCGAGCGCGCGGACGCGGGCGATCAGCTCGGCGAAGGCGAACGGCTTGGCCATGTAGTCGTCGGCGCCCAGCGACAGGCCCTCGACCCGGTCGGCCACCGCACCGCTGGCGGTGAGCATGATGACGCGCGAGTTCGACTGGGCCGCCGCGAGCTCCTTCATGATGTCGTCGCCGCTCATGCCGGGCAGGTCGCGATCGAGGATGACGACGTCGTACGGGGTCACCGACGCCTTCTCGTGGCCCTCGATGCCGTCGTAGGCCACGTCGACGGCCATTCCCTCACGGCGCAGGCCGCGCGCGACCGCGTCCGCGAGCTGTCGCTCATCTTCGACTACCAGGACCCGCACGTCATTCTCCTTCTGGTGCTGCTCGGTCGAACCGGACTGGGGCGGCGTCGCGCGGCCCGTGCACCGCGCCGTACCACTGGCCGATGCTGCGCGCGATCGCCTCTGCATCCAGACCGTACTCGCTGAGCACCTCCGCACGGGACCCGTGCTCAGGGAACACACAAGGCAGCCCCAGCTCTCGGGTCGGGACGTCGACCTCCCGGTCGCGCATCGCCTGGGCGATCGCGCTGCCGATCCCGCCTCGACGCAGGCCGTCCTCGAGGGTCACGACGAGCCGGTGCCGGGCGAGCTCCGCGACGAGCTCCCCGGCCACCGGGATCACCCAGCGCGGGTCGATCACGGTGACGCCGATGCCCTGCCGGGCGAGCGTCTGCGCGGCCGCGATGGCCTCATGGGCCAGGCCGCCGACGGCGACCAGCGCCACGTCGGGACGGGCTCCGCGGGCCAGCACGTCGAGCTGCGCCGTCGACTGCAGCGCGTCGAGGTCGTCCGGCAGCGCGCCCTTGCTCCACCGCAGGATGGTCGGTCCGTCGTCGACCTGAACGGCCTCCGCGAGCAGCGCCCGCAGCCGTGCCCCGTCGCGCGGTGCGGCGATCCGCACGCCGGGGACGTTGCTCACCAGGGCGAGGTCCCACACGCCGTTGTGGCTCGGCCCGTCGTTGCCGGTCACCCCGGCGCGGTCGAGGCAGATGGTGACCGGCTGGCGGTGCAGCGCGACGTCCATGACCAGCTGGTCGAAGGCGCGGTTGAGGAAGGTGGAGTACAGCGCGACCACCGGGTGCATGCCGCCCATCGCCAGGCCGGTGGCCGAGGCCAGCGCGTGCTGCTCGGCGATGCCCACGTCGAAGACGCGCTCGGGAAAGCGCTCGGCGAACCGGGTCAGCCCTGTGGGGTGCAGCATCGCGGCGGTGATCGCGACGACGTCGCTGCGCTGCTCCCCGATCCGCACGAGCTCGTCGCCGAAGACGTCGGTCCAGGTGGCGCGGGCCGCGGCGAGCGACTTGCCGGTCTTGAGATCGAAGGCGCCCGGTCCGTGCAGGCGGTCCTCGTCGTCGTTCTCCGCCGGCTCGTAGCCGGCGCCCTTGCGGGTCACGCAGTGCACGATGACGGGCCCGCCGTAGTTGCGGGCCAGCCGCAGCGCACGCTCGACGGCCGGCTCGTCGTGCCCGTCGACCGGTCCGACGTACTTGATCTCGAGGTCGGAGAACATGCCTTGCGGGGCCACCATGTCCTTGATGCCGACCTTCACGCCGTGCAGCGCGTCGTACACCACGGGACCGACGACCGGGGCCGAGCTGATGGCGTTCTTCATGCGCCCGAGGGTGCGCTCGTAGTTCGGCTTCAGACGCAGCGCCGCGAGGCGGCTGGCGAGCCCGCCGATGGTCGGCGAGTAGGACCAGCCGTTGTCGTTCACGACGATCACCACGGGACGGTCGCCGGCGGTGATGTTGTTGAGCGCCTCCCACGCCATGCCGCCGGTCAGCGCTCCGTCGCCGATCACCCCGACGACCGGCCGGCGGTCACCGGCGAGGTCGAAGGCCTTCGACAGCCCGTCGACGTAGGCGAGGGACGCGGACGCGTGCGAGCTCTCGGACCAGTCGTGCGCCGACTCGCGCCGGCTCGGATAGCCGCTGAGGCCACCACGCTGCTTGAGCGCGTCGAAGCCGGGCTGGCGACCGGTGATCATCTTGTGCACGTAGGACTGGTGCCCGGTGTCCCAGACAATGGGCTCGCGCGGCGAGTCGAAGACCCGGTGCAGCGCGATCGTCAGCTCGACCACGCCCAGGTTGGGGCCGAGATGGCCACCGAACTTCGACACCTTGTGCACGAGGAACTCGCGCATCTCGTCCGCGAGCTCGGTCAGCCGCTCCGCGGGAATCGCGCGCAGGTCCGACGGCGAGCCGATCGACTGCAGCAGGCTCACAGGTGGACCAGTCCTTTCACCTCGGCGGATAACGGTCGACAGCCCAGTCTAGGCGAGAGGGCCACCGGCCGGGGGCGGCGCACCGCCCGGCTCGGGCACCAGCAGCGCCACGCACTCGACGTGCTGGGTCATCGGGAACAGGTCGAAGGCGCGCAGCCGCTCCAGGCGCCAGCCGCACCCGGCGAAGGCGGCGACGTCGCGGGCGAGCGCGGCCGGGTCGCAGGCGACGTACACCACGGCCCGGGCGTCCAGGCGGCAGATCGCCTCCACCAGCGGACGCTTCGCGCCGGCCCGCGGCGGGTCCAGGACGACGACGTCCACCGGGTGGGTGAACCCGTCGACGGTGCGGGCGTCGATCGACCCGCGGACGATCTCGCACTGCCGCAGGTCCGACACGTTGCGCCGGCCGTCGCGCACGGCGCTCGCCGTGCCCTCGACCCCGATGACCCGCCCGGTCGGGCCGGTGCGCTCGGCGAGCGCGGCGGTGAACAGCCCGGCTCCGCAATAGAGATCGACGATGCTCTCCCCCGCCTGCACGTCGGCGAGCTCCAGGACCGCCTCGAGCAGGACGTCGGCGGCGTGCACGTGCACCTGCCAGAAGCCGCCGGTCCGCACCTCGTAGCGCCGGCCGCCGGTGTCGTGGCGGACCGGTCCGCCGGCCAGCGCCCGGCGACGCCGGCGCGCGTCGACCGCGGACACGGCGATCGCGCCGTCGTCAGCGGCCTCCACCTCGATCGTCACGGCGCCCGGGACGGCGCGCTCGCGGGCGACCGGCGCGTCGACCTCCGGTACGGCGATCGGGCAGCTGTCGATCTCGATCACGTCGTGGCTGCGGTGCGCGCGCAGGCCGAGCCGCTCGCCGTCGACGGCGTACTGCATGCGGGTGCGCCAGTGCAGCGGGGCGGGGGCCACCTCCTCCACGCGCACGTCCACATCGAGGCCGGCCAGCCGCTGCAGCTGCTCGGTCACGACGGCCTGCTTCAGCCGGCGCTGGGCCGCCGGATCGACATGCTGCCAGTCGCAGCCGCCGCAGCCGCCCGGGCGGGCGTACCGGCAGGGCGCAGCGACGCGGTCGGGGCTGGCGCGCAGCACCTCCACGGCATCGGCGCGGCAGAACGACCCACCGCCGTCCTCGGTGACCAGGGCCCGCACCCGCTCGCCGGGCAGGGTGTGCCGCACGAAGAGGACGCGTCCCTCGTGGCGCGCGACGCAGTGACCGCCGTGGGCCACCCGCTCGACGTCGACGACGACCTCACGCCCGGCCCAGGACTCAGCCACGCGGCGACTCGGAGAGCGGGCGTCCGGCGACGTCGACACCCTGCCGGACGCTGCCCGGGCGGGACCACTGCGGCTCGTCGGCGGTCAGGCCCTTGGCGGACTGGAGCTGCCACGGGACGCTCGTGGTCATCACGTTCGGCAGGAACAGCAGGCGGCTCTTGAGCCGGGCCGCGCTGTGGTTGTGCAGCAGCTTCTCCCACCACCGGCCCACGACGTACTCCGGCACGAACACCATGACGAGGTCCCGCGGGCTGTCGCGGCGGATCCGCTTGATGTAGTCGATGACCGGCTTGGTGATGTCGCGGTACGGCGACTCGATGATGACCAGCGGCAGCGGGATGTCGAAGCGGTCCCACTGCTCCTGCAGCTTGCGCGTCGCGCTGTCGTCGACGTTGACCGTCAGCGCGACCAGCGAATCCGGGCGCGTGGCCCGCGCGAACGCCAGCGCGCGCAGCACGGGCTTGTGCACGTTGGACACGAGCACGATGCTGTGCACCCGGCTGGGCAGCGCCTTGGTCTCCTCCGGCTTCACCCGCAGCTCCACCCGGACGTGGTCGTAGTGCCGCCGGATCAGCTTCATGATGAGGAACAGGATCCCCATCGCGATGGCGGCCAGGTACGCGCCGTGCGTGAACTTGGTGAGGATGACGATGACCAGCACGGTGCCGGTGCTCAGCAGGCCCAGCATGTTCACGATGCGGGACCGCTTCATGCGGGCCCGCTCGCCCGTGTCGCGCTCGGTCAGCAGATGCCGGTTCCAGTGCCGGATCATGCCGAACTGGCTGAGGGTGAAGGCGACGAAGACGCCGATGATGTAGAGCTGGATGAGCCGGGTGACGTCGGCGTCGAAGGCGATCACGAGCACCAGCGCGGCCCCGACGAGCACGATGATGCCGTTGCTGAAGGCCAGCCGGTCGCCGCGTGCGTAGAGCTGGCGCGGCAGGAACCGGTCCTTGGCCAGGATCGAGGCGAGGACCGGGAAGCCGTTGAAGGCGGTGTTCGCCGCGAGCACCAGGATGATCATGGTCATGAACGCGACGAAGTAGAACGGGAGGCTGCGGCCGAAGACGGCCTGCGCGACCTGCGCGACGACGGTGTCCTGACCGGTCACCCGGGTGCCGTCGGGAGCCACCAGGTAGCCCTCGTTCGGGTCGACGATGCGCACCTGGGTCTTCATCGCCAGGGCGGTGACCGTGCCGAACATCGCGATCGCGATGGCACCCATCATCGCCAGTGTGGTGGCCGCGTTCTTGCTCTTGGGCTTCTTGAACGCGGGCACGCCGTTGGCGATCGCCTCGGTGCCGGTGAGCGCCGTACAGCCGGAGGCGAAGGCGCGCAGCACGAGGAAGATCAGCAGGAACCCGCTGGGTGCGGCGCTCGCGTGGTGCACCTCGTAGTCGGCCGTCGGCGCGCGAAGGTCGTCGCCCATCAGCAGCCGGAACAGTCCCCACGCGCCCATGCCCAGGATGCCGATGACGAAGCCGTACACCGGGATGGCGAAGGCCTTGCCCGACTCGCGCACGCCGCGCAGGTTGATCAGCGCGATCAGCACGATCAGGCCGATCACGATCTCCAGCTTGAACGGACGCAGGCTGTTGAACGCGGACGTCAGCTGGTCGACTCCGGAGGAGATGGACACGGCGACGGTCAGCACGTAGTCGACGGCGAGGGCGCTGGCGACGGTCAACCCGGCGTTCTGCCCGATGTTGACGGTGGCCACCTCGTAGTCGCCGCCGCCGCTCTGGTAGGCGCGGACGTTCTGCCGGTACGAGGCCACGACCACGACCATCACGGCGACGACGCCGAGGGCGGCCCACCAGGTGAAGTGGTAGAGCGCCAGCCCGCCGACTGCCAGGACGAGCATGATCTCCTGCGTCGCGTAGCCCACGGACGACATCGCGTCGCTGGCGAAGATCGGCAGCGCGAGCTTCTTCGACAGCAGCGTCTCGCCGAGGGAGTCGCTACGAAACGGGCGCCCGAGAAGGACCCGTTTGAGCACGGAACTGGCTTGAGGCACGGAGGTCACACTACTCGCGGCGGCGGCCCGTGCGAGACGGATACGAGCGGCGTGGCTCAACGCGCTACCGTTGAGCCGGACACACATTCCCAGCAGGCGAAAGAAGGACGGCGTGCACATCGTCATCATGGGCTGCGGACGGGTGGGCACCGCCCTCGCGCGGCGCCTCGATGGGCTCGGGCACTCGGTGGCCGTGATCGATCAGAGGGCCGAGTCGTTCCGCCGCCTCGGGGCGAAGTACCGCGGCGCGCAGGTCAAGGGGAACGGCTTCGACCGGGCGACCCTGATCGATGCCGGCATCGAGAAGGCCGATGCCTTCGCTGCCGTGTCCTCCGGCGACAACTCCAACATCATCTCGGCACGCGTTGCGCGGGAGATCTTCGGCGTCCGCCACGTCGTGGCCCGCATCTACGACCCCAAGCGCGCCGAGGTCTACGAGCGCCTCGGGATCCCGACCGTCGCGACGGTCCCCTGGACGGCCGACCGGCTGTTCAGCGAGCTGATGGCTCAGTCCAGCGAGCAGGTGTGGCGCGACCCGACCGGTTCGGTGGGGCTGTCACGAATCGCGTTCGACGATGGCTGGGTCGGCCGTCGGCTGACCGAGTTCGAGGAGCAGACCAGCGTGCGCCCGGCGTTCATCACCCGCTTCGGCAAGGCCGTGATCCCCACTCACTCCACCGTCCTGCAGCACGGCGACACCCTCTTCGGGCTGATCTCCTACGCCAACCACGCGGCCGCCATGCAGGCTGCCCTGAGCGCCCCGGAGGCGAAGGAATAATGCGCGTCGCCATCGCGGGAGCCGGCGCCGTCGGCCGGTCGATCGCCCTCGAGCTGGTCGGGTACGGACACGACGTACTGCTCATCGAGAAGGACGCCGGCCGCATCGATCCCAGCTACGTCCCGGAAGCGGAGTGGGTGCACGCCGACGCGTGCGAGCTGTCGGTCCTCGAGGAGATCGAGGTGCAGCGCTGCCCAGTCGTCATCGCCGCGACCGGTGACGACAAGGTCAACCTGGTGGTGGCGCTGCTGTCCAAGACGGAGTTCGGGGTCGGACGCGTGGTCTCCCGCATCAACGACCCCCGCAACGAGTGGCTGTTCAACGAGGCGTGGGGCGTCGACGTCGCGGTGTCCACGCCTCGGGTGCTCGCCGCGCTCGTGGAGGAGGCCGTCACCGTCGGCGATCTTGTACGGCTGATGCGGTTCCGTACCGGCGAGGCGAACCTGGTCGAGATCACTCTCGGCGCCGATCATCCGCTGGTCGGCAGCTCCGTCGACGAGCTCGAGCTGCCGCGCGACACCGCACTGGTGACGATCCTGCGCGGCGAACGCGTCATCGTCCCATTGCCGGACGAGCCGCTCGAGGCCGACGACGAGCTCCTCTTCGTGGCGAACGACGACGCGGAGGACGACCTGCGAGCCGTCATGTCCCAGCGCCGGTCGGGCTAGCCGGCTCGGGGTCGAAGGTGCTCGAGTCGCTTGCGGAGGTGCTTCTCGAGGCTGGTGACCTGTCGGGGTGGGGGTTCGCTGACCGGTGGTGGCGGGGTGCTGACGTAGGCGTGGCCGGTGGGTGTGGTGGTGACGGTGACGTGCCGGCCTTCGATGATCCGGGGCTGGGTGCGCCAGCCGGGTTGTTCCTTGACCTGGTTGCACCGTTGGCACAGGCCTTGCCCGTTGGCGATGGTGGTGGGTCCACCTCGGGAGTGGGGCTGGATGTGGTCGAGGTGGCGGATGGGTGCGCCGCAGCCGCGGCAGTCCCGGTCGCGGGCGATGATGGCGCGTCGGGTGGCGCCGGTGAACCGCCGCCGGGTCGCGTCCGCGCTGGTGATCTCGCCGCTGATCGGGTC